>JAHIRY010000015.1 GCA_018818405.1 Patescibacteria group bacterium
AATATTTAAATCAAGTAAAAGATAGAACAGAAAATAACGCCATAAATTATAAAATTGTAAAAATAATTACAAATTAAATGAAATCCCGGTTATTCGTTTGCACATTGTTTTAATGCATCCCAAACCTCTTCTTCAGAAAATCCCCATTCAAGCATTTTCTTAAAAATCTTCATGTTAATAAATTTATGAAGATTATTTTGAATGGTATATTTGTGTTCTGTCTTCGGATGTTTAACTAAAACATGGCTGCCTTTGCCATGTTTTGTCTCGACCATCAATTCCGGTTTCAAGCAGGCTTTAATCCATTGAGCTTGCGTGATATCAGTAAAACTCCTGCCAGACATAAACATTTTGCTTTACGGTGACAGGTTCGTTGTCTCCTCGCAAAAGTTTGTCCGCGCAAAGATGCGGCGGAATTTCAAAAAAAGTAAACACAGCATCTTTTATTGTGGAAGATATATTTTGATTGCCGCTGCCGCCGGTAATAATACCATCAACATTTGTTGATTCCGCTGTCCAGGCTCCATCCGGAAACTGCTCGATATTAAATTCTATTCTGCCGATTCTTTCAATTTCCTTCTTCATTTCAATCACGCGAGAATCATTCTCTTCATTGAAATTCCAGCCTATTTTTCCGGCTAATTTGGATAAATTGCATATATATTTATTCAACCGCATATATTTTCCAATCGCACTTATATTATATCACATGAATTAAGCCATTTTACATCTTCTCCGGTTATTGTCAATGGAGAAAATATAAAACTTGCATAAATTCGATTGTCCATCCAACCAATATTAATCATTGTTTCAAAACAGCTTCCAATAATTCCGGAAATTCCTCGGTTCCCATGTCACCCAAAGTATAATGCCCGCGTCCCTTCAATTCAATAATCTCTCCGCCGATCGCTTCATGAAAAATTTTTAGACTTTCCTTGCCTTCAGCTTCTTCATCATCAGAGGTAAACATTATTATTCGGTTTACTCGATCTTTGATGGTTTCGTCAATTTTATAATCGTAAAATTTTTTTCGCGCAAAACTTTCTCCATCCGCTATTTTCCACGGAGCCACGAGAACAAGCTTTGAAATTTTGCATTTCGTTTGTCCCAGCCATTGAACCAGAAAAGCGCAACCGCAGCTATGTCCGATCAAAATCGTATTTTCATCAACCGAATATTTTTCAAATTCAGCTTTAAATTTTTCATAATCAGGCTCTCACGGCGACGGCAGGAGCGGCGCTTCCGTTTCAATATTTTTCGAGTTCAACTCTTTTTTTATCCACGGAATCCAATGTTTGTCATAAGTTCTTGTCTCCGAATTCATCGCTTTTTCAGCATTCGACGGACAGCCATGAATTATAATGCATTTTTTGTTATTCATACTTATTGTAAATTGTTTAACTTATAAAAACAGCGCTTCGTCGGATTTATTATAACCTTTATTCCCAGCGGAAACAATCACAACGTCGCAGACATATCCCAACAAGAAAAGTTATATCTTGCAATGTAGCTTCTAATTATCTCAATAATTTAATCGAGCGGTTTGTTTCAAATAACTTCCAAAACATAAAAAATCAGGAATAGTGAAACATTGACAAAATCATTTATTCATGCTATAATAACATGTCAAGTAAATGACAAGAGTAATAACCGGATCAAAACAATTCTGAAAGTGAACGAGTTATTCCTTATCAAAAAAGTGTCTCAATTAAGAGTTTTTCTCTTAAATAAGACTTAAATCGACCTTTACAATATACTCAATTCAACAAATGAAAACCTTTGTTTGGCAAGCGGCACATTGTAAACCATAAATAGTTATGGAATATAGTGTGCTGTTTACCAAACCTTAACCAGAAGACCGGTAACCAATCCGGTCAAAGGAGCGCCCGTGTTCAAAAACATCGTGAAAACCGTCCCATGCCTCTTCTCCAAATTCTTCAACGCCGCCGACTCCGAGTCGGTTCTCGCTGCCGTCCCTGAGGGAACGCAGCGGGTCGTGTTCCTCGACACGCCCGCAACCGCCCACCTCGTAGAGACCGTCGAGACCCTGATCTCGCGGGGCATCGAGGTGGTCGTCCGCGACCACCACGACTGCCCCAACCCGCGGAACCCGCGGGAGCTGGAGATCGCGGCCGCCGCGTCGCGGATCCGGGAGCTCTGCGGGTGCAATGCCCGCATCAGCGACCGGGGTTCCCACCCCGCCTGCTCCGAACTCATCGAGGTAGGCGAGTTCGCCGCCGAGGACACCGTCCTCGTGGCGGATCCCGACCCGGACGGCCTCACCGCCGCTATGAAGGCGTCCGGCCTCGTGTACGACGGGCTGGACGCCGATGCGAAAATACTCGATGGCGCCCGAAGCGAGCAGACGGCCGAGCGGCTCACGCCGCTCGCGCTCCTGCTCGTGAAGGGTCTCTCGACCCTCCCTCCCTACAACGCCGCACTCCCGCAGATCAGCGAGGACGCAAAGTCCAAGCTGTTCTCGGACTTCGCGGCGGCGGCGGGCGGCGACCAGGAGGCTCTCGAGAGCCTCAACCGAAAGGTGGAGGCGTTCGAGGCGGGCGTCCGGGTCGCCGAGGCCATCGCGGCCGAGGCGAGGGAAGTCGCGCCGGGTGTGGTGATGGTCGATGCCGTGGGGAAGCCCCGGCACGACCTGACCACCCTGACGCGGCGGCTGGAGAGCCGGCAGGGCTGCCGCGTGACCGTGATCCGAAAGGACAACGGTCCCATCGCGGGGAAGCACCGGGGGGTGCAGATCTCTCTGGCGGTGGTGAAGGCCAATCAGGCCGACATCAACCTCCAGGAGTTGCTCCCCCCCGGCTTCGAGTCCTCGCCGGAGGCGGGGATCATCTCGAACACGACGTACTTGCTCCACCTGAGCGAGACGGTGTGGGAAGGGATGGTTCTGCCTGCGCTGAACAAGCGCCTCTCCTAGTCGGATTTTCCGACAACCGCCTGTTGTGAACGGTTCTCACAGCAGATACGGATTTCTCATGAACCGTCATGAAGAGTGTTGCCCTGAAAACCGCAAGGTTTGACGGGCGCACTCTCAATCGGAGGCGCGGTTAGCACATCTCGCCTCCCTCTGACTATCACCTGTACCAAAAAGTAAAGATGATTGAGGAGAAAAAATATTCGCTTCAAAATCAAAAAAGTCATTTAAATCAAAACTTCCAAATATAAAACCCTGTGATTTCGGTCACAGGGTTTTAGTATTCTCCGGATCAAATTGAATCTATTATTATGGATTCCGCCTCGCCGTCGAGATCAGCGATTTCACCTTTACGCCGAGCCAGTTCCGCCGCTTTTGGTTTTATTTTATCAATGGTCGAATTGTCCAAACCGACATCCTGCGCCTTGGCGATTTCGGCTATTCTCGACATGAATAATTTAAATCTCTTCACCCAATCTTCACGCCCGTTTTGAAACCGTGAAATTTCCTCAGCCGCTCGTTCAGCTCTCTTTACTATTTCAGCCACCTTGCCGCGAGCGCGAGCCGCATCATCAGTAGTGGCTAATTCCTGCTCAACAATATTCAAATTTCTTTTCAATTCAATGGCGCGAGCGCGAACTTTTGAAATTTTGCCGGCATTCTCATCTTTTTTGTCCGGCTCCGGCACAGCGCGCACAGAGTCAAGAAAAAAACGTGAATTCGCCAAATCGCTCATAAAAGTACTTCTCAATTCTTCGGTCATTTTTTCCTTCTCCACCGGCGTTGGCTCTTCACGAACCACTGGCGCGGCCGGCGCCGATTTCTCTGATTTTTCTTCTTGTTTGCCGGTAAGTTTCCCAATAAGCGATGCAAATACACCGGTGCCGATTTTTTCAGAAGCGGTTCCGGTTGGCGATTCTTCATAATACGGTCTTGACTCTCCTTGACGGATGTATTCCTCCGGTTCTTCGAATGTTGGCTCGATAATTGCCAATGCGCGAAAACCATTCGGCGCATCTTTTTTTTCTTCCACCCGCAAGAAAACATTGGCATCGCGTCCGACAATATAATCTCCGTCTTCCAATTTCCAACTGCCGCCTTGACTGCCGCTGCCATAAAAAAATACCAAACGAGAACCCTGAACAGCCAATGATCTGCCTGAACCGCCGATTGGTATTGCTGACGGATTTTGTATAATTTCGGTTGGATCGCTCGACGAGTAATATTCCGCAATACGGCCGCCTCTCACATGAATAACTTTTGCATACCAAGCATTTTTTCCGCTCAGCATCCGCGATAAAATTTCTTGTTCGGGTGTAAATGATTGCTCGTCCGGAATCATGGCTGTAATCTCATCCAAAAGTATTGACGCACGGTCAGGATCAGGCAAAACAGGATTATTATTGACACCGCTTATCTGCAATTTATTATTCGCTTCACGCCACTTATAACCAATCATACTGTATTGGTCATAAGAAAGACCATATTGATTATATGTATCAGATCTAATTTTCCCGACTTTTTCAACCAGCGCGTCCATTCGCGCTTGAATATCCGGAATCAAACCAATGCGTCGTTCGCGCTCTTGTTGACCGCCGGCTAGAACCGCTTGAATTTCATTCATGAGCTCAGTCGCTTTTTTCGGATCAGAATCCGAACTGCTCAAAGCATAACAGCTTCACGCCACTTTGCACTCAGATGATAGTAATCATCGTAGCTGATACCATAACTGCTATAAGTACTGCCCAGCTGATTTATCTCCGGAGTCATCCGCTGATACTCTTCTTTGGCCGGTGCCAACAATATCTCGCGATCCGCTTTTCTTCTCGCTTTTGCATCGTCTTGGTCTTTAACCTTTAACGCCCGATCATTACTCTGAGCTGATTCTTCTTCTGTTCTATAATAATTGACAACAAATTTATATTCATACACGCCCGAATTTAAATTATAAATCTGCTCAGCAGAGTAGGCGGGATAAGCAAAAACATCGTTGCCCTTGTAATTCTTGGCATAAACAATCGGATGAGCGCCAATGTTATCAAGAGAAGGAAGAGGTTGCAAAGTTTGCGATTCAACAAACAAAGTCTCCGGTTTCCGAAAAGCATTCCAAGCTATTTCAAGCCGTTTATTATCCACCGATGCTTTTAATTCCTCTAAATCGGAATTGCTAATTTGGCTCCAACCATCACCGGAACGATAGATTATTTCCGGCCGTCCGCCAACGCCCAAACCGGGAAAATCTTTTGCATTTAACGTTAAAATTATGTCACCAGGAATTGTTATTATCGCATTGAACTTTTCACTGCGCTCACTTTCATAATATGGATGGGGATTTGCAGGACGATATTCATATTCAACTTTGAGAGAGTGTCCCTGCACCTCAATGGTTTCCGGATACATTCTATCAATTTCACGTTTCATTTCCGGTGAGCAATGGTCATCAAAATTAATACACAATAATTCATCAATATATTTCGCTTCTTGCTTGCTTCTTACTCCGCCGGAATGTTCTTTATACCACGCTGAAAGTTCGGGCGCTTGAACTTTTCCTCCAGAACGAATATTTAGCAATTGCAAGGCGTGGACAGTATCAGTGTTGTGTTTTACACTCAACAAATCAACATTGCCCGCGACAAGCGCACGAACAAATACTTCAGCGGCAATTGCAGGATCAGCTACTTCCTCCTCTTTTTCGGCGATGGTTTCATATTGACCGCGGAATGAATAAGCGACTTTCTCAATAACCGAATCGCTTTCAGCATCATAACGCAAAGACCGGCCGCTCTCTCTCAAAAATTGAGGCGCAATTTCCGGCAACCATTTGGCATCAACCGGCTGACAACGGCGGGCGAAAGTTTTTGAAGTGGTAACAACATTAGCGCCGATCATAAATTTCGGTTTTACGGAAAAAGAAGCTGACGACGGATGAATGAAAATATTATCAGAAGAGTAGCCTCCGCTCTGAACAGCGCGTTCATAAGAATGTCGTCCGGAGGAAACGATGAGATGCTGGATCATACCGGAAATAATACATTTTTGAATGGCAATCGGATCATTGCCGTTTACATCATCGACAGCCACTTTCTTCCGTCTCAATTCCCGCATTATCTGAGAACGAATTTCACGCACCTCAAACAATTGACGGACATTAAGATAATGGTCTCGCGCCCAGCGCTGATCAAAACCGGAAGCAGACCATTGATTCCACACTTCCAACAACTTTAAAAAATCCGACCCTCCTTTGGAAAATTGCGCATGCGCCTGATCCGCTTCACGTTCTTTGTCTTTTGGCCGCACAAATACTGACTTCTCTCCCAGCATCGCGGCGATGGTGCAAATCTTGCCGGTGCAATGATATTTCTCCGCTTCAATCACCATACGAGCGATTTCAGGTCGGAGAGGGAGATCAGCCATTGTTTTTCCTACTGCAGTCAATTTCTCATTCTCATCGAGTGCGCCAAGCATTTTTAATGTCTCAATCGCTTGAGTAATAGCTTCTTCCTTGGGCCTGTCCAGAAATTCAAAACTTCGAACATCTTCAATTCCGATTTTCTTCATTGCCAAAATAACATGATCCAGATTGGATCGCGCAATTTCAGGTGTTTGATATGCTTTTCTGTCTGTAAATTCAGCCTCAGTGTACAAACGATAACAAGTGCCGGGCGCAGTTCGGCCGGCGCGTCCTTTTCGCTGATCACAACCGCTCTTTGCATGGCGTTTTGTGAGCAATGCCTCAATTCCGCTATTCGGATCAAACTCCTTTTGTTTGATAACACCGGAATCAATTACAAACAGCACGCCATCAATTGTCACTGATGTTTCCGCGATATTGGTGGAAACGATCACTTTTCGTTTTGATGACTTTTCAAAAATACGATCCTGATCCTCTGGAGACATTGCGCCAAACAAAGGCATAACATCAACGGTTTCAATCCGTTTTTCAATTCCCTTTTTTATTTCATCGGAATGTCTATTATTCCATGTCTCAATATCTTGATTTACAACTTTTATTTTTTCAATGGTGCGACGGATTTCCGCTTCACCGGGCATGAAAATAAGAACATCGCCCTGCTCACCGCTTCGGACAATTTCATTCACTTTTTCAGCGGCCGCAATGGTATAATCATCAACAGATTTATTTTCATACTGAATATCAATCGGAAACATTCTACCTGGAACTTCCACTGTTGGCGACCCGCCAAAATATTCAGCGAATTTTTCCTTTTCGATGGTAGCGGAAGTGGCAATAACCTTTAATTCCTGCATTCCTCTTTTCTTGCGCTCAGCCTGTACTCGCTTCAAAAGCCCAAGAACAAAATCAATATTCAAACTTCGCTCATGCGCTTCGTCCACCATCACAATATCATACTCTTCAAGCAATGGATCAAATTGCAATTTGCGCAATAAAATACCGTCCGTCATAAAATTCGCTCTCGTCCCTTCGGTTGTTTTATCTTCAAATCTTACCTGATAACCAACTTCAGCGCCGACTTGTTCTCCGCGACGACTAGCGACATAACGAGCAACTGAGCGCGCTGCCACGCGTCGAGGTTGCGTGATTGCGATTTTCGCATCCGGAAACATATCCAGTAAAAAATCCGGAATACGCGTTGTTTTTCCAGAACCGGTTTCACCTATAATAACCGCGTTTGCATTGTCGCGCACGCACTCTACCACTTCGGATCGGTATTCATCCATGGGAACGGGCGGAAAATTCATTCTGGTATTAGCGCGACGATAGGTCGAGGATTGAGCCAACCGATCAATTGACATTGATAAGTTGCCGTTTCTTTTTTCTGCCATATAGAAAAATTTTAAATATTAGAAAAAATATTAACGCTATTGCCGCGAGCGTCATCAAAAATTACCCTATGACCATAAGGACGGACGAGATATACGGCCGAAATCAACGGAAGATTTGGTATTTCTCCGCGCAAACGAACGATGACTGCCGGTTCTAAAAAACCGAAAAGTGCTTTAATGAATACTTTGGTGCGTGCTATTATATCATCATTCTCTCGCACTCGGCTCCAAATAGAGGCAAGATCAATTATAACTTCTGATTTCGGTCCGCAAATATCCTGAACAGTCACTCCCTTACTCTTCACTTTTAAAATTTCCGCCCAAATAATCTCATCAACTTCTTCCGATCTCATGGTTCCCTTTGGTTGATGATCAAAAAGAAGCACCAGCCGGCCATCGAGTAGCCGAAACACCGCCTCATCGGCAATGTCATAAATTGCGGCAAATGTTAAAATAGTCGAGAGCGGCAACAAACCGTCAAACAATTCAACAGCTTCGCCTTGCGCCCGAAGGATAACCTCGCGCTGCAACAAGGCAATGTTTTCCGGTGTACTCGACTCGGCCAAATTCGTTTGCGGCTGAATCAAAACATATTCAGTCGCCGATAGAGGAGAAGCTTGTCCCATAGAAATTTTATTAAACTATAAAAATATTAAAATCTAATTAAATTATACCACACTTATTACACCCGCATTATTGTCAAAAATAAAAACAAACATCCCCAAGACAGATGAACCCGGCACGAAAAAGCAGAGACAAACATAAGTTCTCTTTGTTGATTTGCTATATAACAAGCAGTTCGCTAATAAAAATGTAATGAAATACGGTCATTCGTTGAGCCCTTCCAAAAAATTTTGGGACAAAAAAAACGATGACTCCTGTTCAATACAAGAATCATCTTTTATCCAAATTAGCCGGCAGTTTTCTTTTCGGGAGCTTTCCTTTCAATTGTTCATACACCCTCAAAATCTTTGACTTGCCGCCGCGCAAGGCCAATTCTTCGAATAATATTGACCACGCGCTGACCTGGAAAGAATAATACCACGCACCGAGTAATACGAGTAAAGTCAGGAAAACAATTAAAATAATTATTGCCATCGCTTTCACTCCCGCGGCAAATCCGGCGAATATGAATATCACATAGAGAATGATCGACGGCGCGAGCGCAATAAAGGCGCCGATAAAAAATGCGCAGGCCGCCAAAATATTTATTACAAAGAGAATCAATCCCATTTCCATATTCAACACAACATGGCGGGAAAAAACATGCCATGCTTCCTTTAGGGCAACAACAACTTTTTTGTCGCGCAAAACAACAAAAGCCGTTCCGTAAACAGTCAAAAAATAAATTATTATTCCCAACACAACGAAAATTATCATCGCAAAAATGTAAATCAAAAGACTGACAACCTGATTATTGAATGAAAGCAAGGACACAAGATAAGCGAACAAAAGCAATATGCCGAAAAAAATTATTTTTGTAATGAAATTCACTCCGAGAATGCGCCAAAAATATTTTATTCCCGCTGAAAACGCGTCTTTGAATTTTACCTTTACGCCTGAATCCAAAAGTATTGACGATCGAATCAGTCCGCCCTGGCTGATAATGCTGGCGCAAATTAATAATGCCACAGTACTGAGAAATGCCAGTATGACAAACAGGCTGATGCCGAAAGAAGTCGGATCAGACTGCCAGAGCACTTTCAAATTATTCCAGGACAATAGTCCGATTATGCCCAATTGTCCATATTCTTTGAACACGGAAAATATTGATTTGTTCTCAGACAAATTGTTCAAACTGCGAAGCAATGCTTCATAAACAGTGCTATTGCCGAGAAATGCGGCAAAAAAACCCAATATCCACAGCCATTTATTTTTCCAGCTTATGTTCAGCGCGCGCTTCAAAATTACACGATAAAAAGGAATCATATTTATTTTTACGATGGAATTGTTGACAAATGTTTCTCAATAACTTTTCTGGATTTGCTGTCAAAACATTTATCAAAAAATCCAATGAATTTTATTTTTGAATTTGTTAAATTACTTGCGTTAATATTATAACACAAAAGTTCAGAACAATAAAAAACGCGGTTTGTCCCGAACCAGCAGGGGCAAACCGCGTTTGAAGTTTTTATTCTTTTACTTTTTTCTCTCCCATTATCTCCGCAAAAGCGCTCTGTTCAATCGTTTCTTTTTCCAGCAATACTTTTACCAGTTCATCCATCTTTCCCATATTTTCTTCCATTGTTTTCTTTGCTTTTTCCTCCGCCTGCCTTATGAGCATATCAATTTCCGCGTCAATTTCCTCAGCCACCTTTTCGCTGTAATTGCGCTGTTCGCGAATGTCTCGGCCGAGAAAAATCATTTCTTCTTTTTCACCGTAAATTCTCGGCGCCATGCGATCGCTCATTCCGTATTTGGTCACAATGGAATGCGCCAGCGCTGTCGCGTGCTTCAAATCATTGGAAGCTCCGGTCGTCACTTCGCCGAATTTCAACTTTTCCGCAACATGTCCGGCCAGCAAAACAGCCAAATCATCGAGAAATTCCGATTTTCTGTGCAAATACTTATCTCTCTCCGGCAATTTCAAAGTATAACCCGCGGCGCTTCCTCTGGAAATAATGGAAACCTTGTGAACGGGATCAGAATTCGGCAAAATATGAGAAACCAACGCGTGTCCGGCTTCATGAACCGCGGTAATATTTTTTTCCGCGTCAGACAAAATATGACTCTTTCGTTCAGGGCCGAGCAAAACCTTTTCAATGCTTTCCAGCAATTCGGTCTGAGAAATCTTTTTTTGATCTCTTCGCGCCGCCAATATGGCGGCTTCATTGAATAAATTCGCCAGATCAGCTCCGGAAAAACCGGGAGTTCTTTCCGCCACTTTTCTGAGAACAACAGTATCATCGAGCGGTTTTTTAGCTGAATGCACTTTTAATATTTTTTCCCGATCTTTTATGTCAGGCAGATCGAGCACAACTCGGCGATCAAATCTTCCCGGACGAAGCAGAGCCGGATCCAGAACATCAGGCCGATTGGTCGCGGCCACGACAATAACATTTGTGTTCGGATCAAATCCGTCCATTTCCACCAAAATCTGATTCAATGTTTGTTCTCTTTCATCATGAGAACCGCCCAGACCCGAACCTCTCTGGCGTCCGACAGCGTCTATTTCATCAATAAAAACAATGCACGGCGCATTCTTTTTCGCTTTTTTGAATAAATCGCGAACGCGGGAAGCGCCGACTCCGACAAACATTTCCACAAATTCCGAACCGGAAATCGTGAAAAAAGGAACATTCGCTTCGCCAGCGACCGCCTTTGCCAGCAGTGTTTTGCCCGTACCCGGAGGTCCCATGAGCAAAACTCCTTTGGGAATTTTCGCGCCCAGACTGGTGAATTTCGTCGGGTATTTCAAAAACTCAACAATTTCTTTCAATTCCTCTTTCGCTTCTCTCACTCCGGCCACATCCTTGAATGTTATCTTGTTTTTTCCTGCAATTTTTATCTCGCGCGCCTGACTCTGGCCAAAACTCATTGCTCTGGTATTCGCTCCTTGCGCCTGTCTCATCATGTACCAGATGAAACCGCCGATTATCAAGAATGGAATCAAAAACGGCAAAAGAGATGCCATCCAAAATCCAAAACCGCTTTCGTCTTTCACCTCAAATGAAATCCGTTCCAGTTTTGTTTTTTCAACTCCGAAATTGTCGAGAAGCGAGGACAAAGATTCAACATTTTCTTTTTTCAGACTTTGAATTGAGTCATCGTTCATTGTCAATTCAAGTTTATTTCCAATAATTACAATCTTTTTAACACTTTCAGCATTTATTTCCTGGATCATCTTTTGAATATCAATTTCCTCGACTTTCTTGTCTGAAACATTGTACAAACTGAAAATACTGGCAATTGACAGAAAGACAATGACAAAAATTATGATATTTTTAAATAAGCTTGATCTGTTCATGTGAAATTACAATAAATTATTCTTTTTCCTCCGACGGTTCTTCGTATTTATAGCCGGTTCCCGCGGGAATCAATCGTCCGATAATTACATTTTCTTTCAATCCCTCGAGATTATCTATTCTTCCGGTGACAGCGGCATTGATAAGAACGCGAGCTGTCTCTTGGAATGAAGCGGCTGACAAGAAACTCTTGGTGGAAAGAGAAACCTTTGAAATGCCGAGAAATACTTCATCGCCTTTCGCCGGTTTTCCGGTTTTTCCGATTTGCTCGTTCGCTTCTTCAAATCCTGATTTTTCCACAATTTCTCCTTCGAGCAGAAATGTGTCTCCCGGATCTTCCACATAAACGCGAGAGAACATCTGTCGGGCGATCAATTCCACATGTTTATCATTTAATTTCTGCCCCTGAGACGAATAAATATGTTGAATCTCCTTCAAAATATAATGTTGAACCGCTTCCCTTCCTTTGATCTTGTAAAGCTGGCTCAGATCCAGACTGCCCTCTGTCAATTGATCGCCTTTTTCTACCATGGCTCCGTCTTTTACCCACAAAACCGTGCCAGCCGGAATAACAAATTCTTTTTCCGAATCAACATCATTTGCAACTTTCAGAGAATCGCCCTGAAGGGAAACCCGTCCATAGCGTCTGGATTTTATTTTCTTGTTTTCAGCATCCAGATACAAGACTTCTTTTTCATTGACCAGATCTCCGTCTTTTACTTTTACATTGCTTGCGCTCTTGATATTGTAAACATCTTCTTCCGTATCTCGGTAATGAATTTTTAAAACGCGCTGGCCGAATGAAGTTTTAGCAATAATCTCGCCTTTCGGACCTTGAATGGTTCGCGCTTGTTCCTCGATTGAAACCAAACCTCCGACTTCAGCGATCAATGCTTTCTTCTTTGGCGGACGAGCTTCAAAAAGTTCTTCCACTCGAGGCAAACCTTGGGTAATGTCAGAGCCGGCCACACCGCCGGTATGGAAAGTTCTCATCGTAAGCTGAGTTCCCGGCTCGCCAATACTTTGCGCGGCAATAATGCCGACAGCGGTTCCCAAGGCAACCGGCGCTCCGGAAGAAAGATCAAATCCATAACATTTCTTGCAAATTCCTTTTGTCATTCTACAGCTCAACACTGATCTGACACGAACTTCTTTCAAATCCAACTTATCCAATTTTCGAGCAATTTCCGCGGTAATCACTTCTCCGGCTTTTACAATTTTATTGCCGGTCTTCGGATTTACGATCGGATCCACAATATATCGTCCGACAATGCGATCAACCAATGATTCTCCCATGGCTTCGCTGTTTTCCTTTGTGAATATTTTTCCCTCAGTATCGCCGCAATCATCTTCGAAAACAATCACATCCTGCGCCACATCCACCAGACGTCTGGTCAGATAACCGGCATTGGCGGTTCGAAGAGCAGTATCGGAAAGTCCTTTTCTGGTGCCATGGCTGGAAATATAATATTCCAAAACGGAAAATCCTTCTTTGAAATTCGCTTTTACCGGCAATTCAATAATTTGTCCGGCCGGATTCGTCACCAATCCTTTCATTCCAAGCATCTGAGTGAGCTGTCCCCACGAACCGCGAGCGCCGGAATTGATCATTGAATAAACCGGTCCGTCAAGCGGCAAAGATAGTTGGCTTAATCCCGTTATTTCATCTTTTATTCTTGTCCAAATTTCAATAACCTTGCTGTATCGTTCATCTCCGGTCAACAAACCATCATCATATTGGCGCTGTGTTTCATCCACTTCTCCCATTCCTTGCTGCAACAATGCTTCTTTTCCTTTGTTATCGGGCAAATCACCCATTCCCCAGGAAAATCCTGATTTTGTCAGTTGTTTGAATCCAAATGATTTGAGTAAATCCAATACTTTTGCCGTTTCCTCAAAACCGCAAAGTTCGAGGCAAAGCTTTACAATGTTTCCCATTTTTTTCTTGTCCACCAATTCATTGTAATATGGCAATTTTTCAGGCAATAAATCATTGAACAAAATTCGTCCGAGCGTGGTTTCAAGAATTCCCTCTTTCAATTTTTTTCCGAATTCCGCTTTTGTCACTTTCACTTTTACCGGCTGACGCAATTTTATCTTGCGCAAATCATAAGCGATTTTCGCTTCTTTGGCTGAAGCGAATATTTTTACCGGCGGAAGGTCTCCCTCCAAATCGGAAGTCACATAAAAACAGCCCCACACCATATCCATTGACGGTGTGACAACCGGATTGCCGGTCGCGGGCTTCAACAAATTCTTGTTTGCCGCCATTATTTCGCGCGCTTCTTTTTTTGCGTCTTCCGTCAGAGGAACATGCACTGCCATTTGATCTCCGTCAAAGTCAGCATTAAAAGCGGAACAAACCAATGGATGCAGTTGGATCGCTTTTCCTTCGATCAACACCGGCTGAAAAGCCTGAATGCCCAGACGATGAAGCGTTGGAGCTCGATTCAACAAAACATGAGAAATTTTTACAATATCTTCCAAAATATCCCAGACTTCCGGTCTGTCCGACTCAATGAATCTGTTCGCGCTTCGAATATTATGTACGTATTCTTTTTTGATCAATTGGCTGATGACAAACGGCTTGAACAATTCCAGCGCCATCTTCTTTGGAATTCCGCACTGATGCAAATACAAATTCGGACCGACCACAATTACGCTTCTGCCTGAATAATCAATTCTTTTTCCGAGCAAATTTTGTCTGAATCGGCCTTGCTTTCCTTTTAGATAATCTGCGATTGATTTCAATTTTCTTTTTTGTCCGGTTGAAGCTGTCGTCGTCTTGCTGTGTCTCGCGGAATTGTCAATCAACGCATCTACCGCTTCCTGCAACATTCTTTTTTCATTTCTGCAAATAACTTCCGGCGCGTTTAATTCCAAAAGCCGTTTCAACCGATTGTTTCTGGAAATAACTCGTCTATACAAATCATTCAAATCAGAAGTCGCGAATCGTCCGCCATCAAGCGGAACCATTGGCCTCAAATCCGGCGGAATCACCGGAACAACCATCATTACCATGTGTTCGGGAGAAATATTATTGCGCTTCAAACTCTTCAAAAGTTTTACGCGATTAATCAATTTTTTATTTCTGATCTCTTTGCCGTTTTCCAATTCAGATTCAACCTCAGCGATAATACTATCCATGTCAACCTTTTTCAAAAGCTTTCTGATCGCTTCAGCGCCGATTCCCGCTTCAAACACATGGCCGTATTTCAAAGACATATCCTGATACGCCGTCTCGGAAATGATTTTCAATGGCTTTAATTCCTTCAACTCTTTTTCGGTTTCCGAAAAATCACTGTCCAATTCGGCAATCATCTCTTCCTTCCATTTATTCGCTTCAATTTGCGCTTTTTTCTGTCCGGCGTCAGACAATTCATTATTGCTTTTGATCTGATTTATTTTCTGATTAAATTGCGCTGCCAGCGCTTTTTGTTTTGACACATATTCTTTTTGCAAATTTTCCGTTTCTTCTTTTTTCAATTTTTCATCCACTTCAGTCACAATGAAATTCGCAAAATAAATAACCTTTTCCAATTTCTGAATGGAAACATCCAATATCAAACCGATCTTGCTCGGCACTCCTCGCAAAAACCAAATGTGTGAAACAGGAACAGCCAAATCAATGTGTCCCATTCTCTGACGGCGAACGACAGCTCTTGTCACTTCCACGCCGCATTTGTCGCAAATGATTCCTTTGTAGCGAATTTTCCTGTATTTCCCGCAATAGCATTCCCAGTCTTTGCTCGGACCGAAAGTTCGTTCGCAAAACAATCCGTCTTTTTCCGGCTTTTGCGTTCTGTAATTAATCGTTTCCGGTCTGGTCACTTCACCAAAAGACCAAGCATGAATATCCTCAGGGGAAGCCAGCTTGAGCCGAATGGCATCAAAATCTCTTATTTTTAATGTTGTGTCTTGAGACATATAAATATTTATATTAAATATCGATAATAAAACATTTATTATTCAGCTGCCGCTTCTTCGGCCGGTTCATCAAAAACCACTTTTTCTCCCTTTTTAAGCAATTCCACATCAAGTCCCAATCCTTTTAATTCCCGGATTAAAACATTGAAAGATTCCGGCACATTCAATCTTCGTATCGGCTCGCCCTTGATAATCGATTCATAAGCTTTGGCTCGACCGAGAACATCATCGGATTTAATTGTCAAAATTTCCTGCAAAGTATGAGCCGCTCCGTATGCTTCCAGCGCCCACACTTCCATTTCACCGAAACGTTGTCCGCCAAATTGCGCTTTTCCGCCCAACGGCTGTTGGGTGATCAACGAATACGGACCGATGGAACGTTGGTGAATTTTGTCTTCCACCATGTGGTTCAATTTCAAAATATAATTGTAGCCGACCGTCACCTTGTGATCAAAAGCTTCGCCGGTTTTTCCGTTTATCAATACCATCTGGCCGTCAGCCGGATATCCTGCCTTTACCAATTCCGATCTGATCATTTCCTCGGTAATTCCATTCAAAACGGGAGAGGCAACTTTATAACCGAGCTTGTGCGCAGCCAAACCGAGATGAGTTTCCAAAATCTGTCCCAAATTCATACGAGACGCAATTCCCAATGAGGTCAAAATAACATCAACCGGAGTTCCGTCTTCCATAAACGGCAGATCCTCAACCGAAACGATTCTGGAAATAACGCCTTTGTTTCCATGCCGTCCGGCCAATTTGTCGCCGACTTGAACTTTTCTCAAATTGGCGATCGTCACCTGAATTGATTTGATAACTCCCGGAGGCAGTTTGTCGCCCGCTTCCTGAGAAAAAATCTTAATGGCAACCACTTTTCCATGTTCGCCATGCTCCAATCGCAAAGAAGTATCTCGCACATCGCGCGCTTTTTCACCGAAAATGGCTTTTAACAATTTTTCCTCGGCTGACAATTCAGTCTCGCCCTTTGGCGTAATTTTTCCGACCAAAATGTCGCCGGATTTCACGCTGGCGCCTATTCTGACAATGCCCTCGGCATCCAGATTTTTCACTTTTTCTTCTGAAATATTCGGAATGTCAGCCGTCACAACTTCTTCGCCGAGCTTTGTATCGCGAACATCAATCGTATAATTTTCAATATGAACCGAAGAATATCGGTCATCATGAACCAATTTTTCGGAAAGAACAATCGCGTCTTCATAATTGTATCCTTCCCAGACCATGTACGCGACCAACACATTTTGGCCGAGTCCCAATTCGCCGTGTTCAATCGCCGGCCCGTCTGCCAGCACTTGTCCTTTCTTTACTTTTTCACCCTTGTCTACAATCGGCCGCTGGTTAATGCTGGTTGAAGCGTTTGAACACGCGTATTTGTTTAATTTGTATGAAATCAATTCGCCTTTTTTCGTCAATAATTCAATCTTGTCGCCCTGAACTCCGACGATTTCTCCATCAGCCTTGGCAAGAATGCAATGACCGGAATCCCTGGCAGCCTTTTCTTCAATACCGGTTCCGACAATCGGAGATTGCGGTTTGACGCAAGGAATCGCCTGGCGTTGCATGTTTGATCCCATGAGCGCGCGAGTCGCGTCATCATGTTCCAAGAATGGAATAAGAGATGTTGCAATGCTGACGATCTGATTTGGCGAAACATCCATGTAATCAGCTTTGTAAAGAAAATCAACTGTCGGCTGTCCATAGCGCCGCATATTCGCTCTTTCATCTGATAATTTTCCGGTGTCAAGATCTGAATTGGAATTAAAAGTCGTGGTAATAACCTTTTCTTCTTTCAAGGCATTCAAAAATTCAATTTCCTCTGTAAGGAAATTTTCCACGTAATCCTTTGTTTCAAAATCAGACAATGCCGATTTATCCAGATCAACGCCCAACACTTCCTGACCTTCCCGAAACAAAACTTCTCCTGTATTCGGATCTTTTATATCTTTAATGATTTTGTGTTTAACTTTAAAATACGGAGTTTCAATAAAACCATACTCATTGACCATGGCATAACTCGCCAAATGGCCGACCAAACCGATATTCGGTCCTTCAGGCGTGGCGATCGGACAAATTCTGCCATAGTGAGTGGTGTGCACATCGCGCACATCAAATCCGGCGCGCTCTCTGGACAAACCGCCCGGACCCATGGCCGAGATTCTGCGTTTGTGCTCCAATTCTGATAATGGATTGGTCTGATCCATGAATTGCGACAGCTGTGAAGACATGAAAAATTCACGCACAACGCCGATAACCGGTCTTGCGTTAATCAATTTTGACGGCGTCAATGTCGTCGGATCCATTGTACTCATTCGATCCTTTACGATTCTTTCCAAACGAGCCAGACCGACTCGAAATTTATTTTGAATCAATTCCCCGATCGCTCTGATTCTGCGATTGCCCAGATGATCAATGTCATCGGCCTTGTCCTGAGTAATGTTCAAACGGATAATTTCTTTTACAACATTTACAATATCCTCCACTTTCAAAATTCGATGCTCATCGTTCAGCTCAAAATTCTGATTGAATCTTTGGTTCAACTTGTAGCGTCCGACATTGCCGAAATCATAGCGGTCAAAATTAAAAAACATCGCAAAAATCAAAGACTTCGCGTTGTCAGCTGTTGCCATGTCTCCGGGCCGAATTCTCTTGTACACCTCGATCAATCCTTCATCTTGACTGGTTGAAGCATCCTTTGCCAAGGTTGTTTCAATGAATTTAATATCAGGATGATTGTCAATATCTTTGAACAAAGCCAAAATCTCTTCATTTGTGCTGACTCCGAATGCTCTGAGCAATGCGGTAACCGCGACTTTTCTCTTTCGATCGATCTTCACCCAGATCACATTGTTTCCGTCAGTCTCGAATTCCAGCCAAGCGCCTCTGTTGGGAATGATTTTCGCTCCGCAAAAAACGCGGTTCTTTTCTCTGATAAAATTTGAAGTGAAAAATACGCCTGCCGAACGAATGATTTGCGATACGATGACTCTTTCAATTCCATTGATGATAAATGTTCCGCGCTCTGTCATCATCGGAAAATCGCCCAGAAATATTTCCTGAGTTTCTTTCTTTTTTGTTTTGGTGTTATTTAACGTCACTTTCACTCTGAGAGGAGCTTCGTAAGTAACATTTTTTTCCTTGCTGGTCGCCTCGTCAAACTTCGGCTCATCAAGGTAATAATCATTAAAATAAAGTTCCAAACCCTTTTCCGATACATCAATGATCGGAGAAAGTTCATGCATCAGCTCTTTCAAACCGTCTCGCAAAAACCAGTCATAGGATTTTTTTTGAATCTCTATCAAATCAGGCAAGGGCGCTTGATATGCTTTTGTGAAAAATTTTCGTTTATTCATAGAACTGGACATAAAAAAACTCCCCCACCCTTTCATAGGAATGGGGCTTTAAATATCTTATTTTTTAGTTAATTTAGTTTGGATTCCCTCTGGCATTGGTTTTTAAGAGACCTATTCCTCCGACCGCCGGTCAAAAGGTTAAGTCTATTTTGAGGGTTAATAAGAAGCTTTTTCGCTCTTATTCTAACAAATACTTATTCCTTTGTCAATCATTCACAAACGCATAGTGAAAGTTTTGTCAATTCCAGCTAATTTTAGACAATGACCGACAATTTTATCCACAACAAAAAATCATCATTATTTACAAAATAAACTCTGCTGATTTTGTCAAATCCAGCCAAAAGCGAATCTGACAGTTAAAACTCACTTCAACCGCGCTTTCAACGCTTCGCGAATCACTTTCCGATCATCCCACGGAAGATACTTTCCGCCGGCAACAGCCATTGCCTGTTCCGAGCCTTTTCCGGTTACGAGCACCAGATCATTTGTCTTTGCCAGGGAAATCGCTTTTTCGATCGCTTGTTTTCTATCTGATATTTTAAATAAATTTTTGTCAATAACTTTTCCGGCGGAAATCGCGCCTTCGGCAACTTGATCAATAATTTCCATGGGATCATCATCATACGGATCTTCATCTGTCACAATGGCAACATCAGCAAATTCACCTGCCATTTTTCCCAGAATCGGACGGCGCGCTCTGTCGCGTCCTCCTCCGCAAGAACCGAGAACATGAATGATTTTTCCGCTAAAAACATTATTTTTGTTTTGAATATCCGCCGCAGCCGAATCAGGCGCAAAATCTTGCGCCCCTACGATCGTTTCATAACATTTTTTCAATGAATACGGCTCGGGCGCGTAATCGACAATTACGGAAAAATCCTGTCCTTCATTGATTATTTCCATTCTGCCGTCAACCAATTTCACGGCCTCCAATTTTTCTTTTAACTTTTCCAATGGAATTCCTTCATTCAACCCGATCGCAATCGCGGGCAACGCATTCTCAACATTGAACGCGCCGATCAATTTCAAATTTATTCGCTCATTTTTCACTGTAAACGAAGTTCCATTCAAAGAAACATTTATTTCCGAAGCTCTTAAAATATCATCGCCTGATTTTTCAACGGAAAATTTTAATTTCTTGTCAGCCGGAAAATTCAAAAAATACGGCGCATGCTCATCATCAATATTTATCACGGAAACCTTTGGAATTTCCCGGCCAAACAATTTCTTCCGTTTTTTCTCCATCAAATGCGCGAACAATTTTCCTTTCGCCTTTTTATAATTTTCAAATCCGCCATGAGATTCCAAATGTTCCGGAGTCAAATTGGTGAAAACAACATAATCATAATTAATTCCCAAATGCCGAAACTGCTTAATTCCTTCGGATGAAGTTTCAATCACAGCGAATTTACAACCGCAATCAACCATTTGCTTCAAAAGTTTCTGCAATTGAAATCTGCCGAGCATTGTCATTTTTTTATTATTCAACCATTCTCGATCAGCAACTTTGAAATTCACAGTCGAAGTCATTCCCGTTTTCGCGCCGTCCGCTTCCAAAGCTCTGGCAATCAAATTCGCGGTCGTGGATTTTCCGTTTGTTCCGGTCACGCCGATCACAATCATTTTTTCGCTTGGGTTTCCATAATAATAAGACGCGAAAACAGCCAAAAATTTATGATAATGGTTGAGCAATGACTTCGGTAAAATTTTCTTTAATAATGCTTTCATAGGACTAAATTTATAATACTGAGTTTTGAGGAATTTTACAATGAACGGTAATAAAGGAGCAGGGAGCACTTGGCAAGAAACAAGGAGCGCCATCCATATAGCATGTAGTGTGTGTAGAGGCGGGTTGCACCCGCCTAATCCGGTGAAAAATACAAAAACCTAATTGCGCAATTATAATTCGTCCCGCCGCGGGCGGGATCCCGCACGCTGCGGTGGCGAATTCGTGA
>JAHIRY010000016.1 GCA_018818405.1 Patescibacteria group bacterium
TATTGCAAGAAAAAAACAGCATGGAGTAAAATACTCCGCCGGCCTGAACGAGAAATATCGCTCAGGTCTTTTTTTATAAGGAAAAAGGAACTTTATTCATATATTTCCCATATTCCGGATATTTTTCCAATATTTCCTTTTCCTCAATTCCGCATACTCGAATATATTTATAAATCAAAATCGGAACAAAAATAATTGTTATAATCGTGGGCCAATCGATAAACCAGCCGAACAGAATCAGAATAAATCCCAGATATTGCGGATGCCGAGAATATTTGTAAATTCCGCTTGCCGTAAAATTGTTTTTATTTCGATTGCGATACAGAGTAATCCAACCGATGACAATGAGAATTGTTCCGATTGACATTAGAACCGCGGCGTAAATCATGGGAATTTCCATTCCGAATCCCACGCCCAGAAAATCAAAACCGATCACCGGCGCGGAACAAACGACCGGTTCGGAAAAATAGCGCGAAGCGAAATAAATGGTCAGCGGAAATCCGTACATTTCCACGAACAAGGAAACAAAAAAAGCGGTGACGATTCCGTATTCGCCCCACTTTGCTTTTCTGCGGAATGAGAGAGGAATGAGCAGCAGAACGAAAAGCAGAATGTTCAATATCACAATATGCCATTCCTGAGAAATCACGTTCGCCTTTCCCTTCAAATAACATTCAAACTGTTGATAAAATTCCCGATGAAACAAAACAACGGAAACAACGGCAAAAACCGCGGCGGAAATTCGCAAGATGAAATTTTTTTTCATTTTTGTTTTCAATTATCGAAGGAAATTTTGTTTGCGTTAAATAGTGATTTCCTCAACTTCTATTTTTTCGTCTAAAAAACGCGCCGCCATTTGTTTGAAATTTTCATTGAGATCGGTGACAACATATTTTCGCTCGAAATTTTTGGTTAATCGCGATTCCATTTCCGAATGGCGATGCAAATAATCTTCCAGCGAAGCGGCGACGATTTCGCCGGGATTGGGAACAAAACAATTTTTGCCCATAATTGATCTGATTTGTTTCAGAAGCATGGGATAATGAGTACAGCCCAAAATCAGAGTTTCAACTTGTTTCAATTTCAGCGGCCGCAAATAATGGCGCAAAATGGATTTTGTTTCTTTTCGATTCAGCCAATTTTCTTCAATCAGCGGAACGAGCAGAGGACAAGCGGCTTGTTCGACTTTTATTTTCGGATTCAATTTGTGAATTTCCTCAATGTAAGATTTTGAATTTACTGTTCCTCGAGTGCCGATTACGGCCACTTTTTCATTTACTCCGTTTACAATAGATTCGATCAGCGGACGAATTACGCCAAGGATATTTACATTCTTCGTCAATATATTTTTATGAGGCTCGGGCAATGGCGGGACAGGACAAAGTAGTGGCGGGTCTAGACCCGCCACTACTTTGTGTGCCGGGACTTCACCCGCCACTACTTGACCGCGGATTGCGGGTAAATATTCATGTTGTAATTTTCTAAGCGCTCTTGCGGACGCGGTGTTGCAAGCGAGAATAATCAAATGACATCCCCGAGCAAACAAATAATCGCAAGCCTTTTTCGTCAATTCATAAACAGCTTTGTCCGAACGATTGCCGTACGGAACATGCAAAGTATCGCCGAAATAAAAATAATCGTATTGAGGCAACCGATTTTTTATTTCTTTTAAAATTGTCAGGCCGCCGAGGCCGGAGTCAAATATTCCTATCATGGTTTTTAAATTCTAAATACTAAACAAATCCTAAATCCTAAATTCTAAACAAATCCTAAATTACAAATAACAAATTCTAAACAATTATAATTCGTCCCGCTGTGAGACGGGACCCCGCACGCTGCGGTGGTAAATTCGTAACAACTGTTATTAAATAGCTAAGAAGCTAAAAAGCTACAAGCTAATCAGCTAATAAATCAAACCACTCCCATCACCCCCAGAACTTCCGCCGTCTTTTCTTCCATCAGCTCTTCGCTATTCGCTTCCAGATTCAGGCGAAGCAAAGGCTCGGTGTTTGACGGACGGACATTGAACCACCAGTCGGGAAATTCAAATGTGACGCCGTCAAATTCCTGCGTCAAATTCGCGCCGTATTTTTCTTTCAGGTTTTGAATGACCAGATCTTTGTCTTCAACTTGCGTATTCATTTCTTCTATTTTGTGGTAAGAATCGAATTTCTCGCTGAATTCGGATAATTTTTTTCCTGATTCGCTCAGCATTTCAATCACAATCAGCGCGGCGATAATTCCGCTGTCAGCGCGAAAATTATCGCGGAAATAATAATGGCCGGAATGTTCGCCCGAGAAAATCGCGCCGCTTTTTTTCATCAATTCTTTGATAAATGAATGTCCGACTCTCGTCAAGATCGATTCGCTTCCCATTTTTTCCACAATATCGGGAACAGCTTTGCTGACAGTGACAGTATAAATAACTTTTTCGCCGGGATTTTTTTTCAATAAATTTTTCGCGATCATTGCCGTGGCAAAAGAGCTGTCCACTCGCTCCCCTTTTTCATCAATAAAAAATACTCGATCAGCGTCGCCGTCAAATGCCAATCCCAAATCAGCGCCCGATTCTTTTACTTTTGAGATCAAATCCAAAACATTTTCTTTTTCCAGCGGATTTGACGGATGATGCGGGAAATTTCCATCAAGTTCGAAATACAACGGAATAATTTCACACGGCAAGTTTTCAAATATTATTGGAACAACTTTTCCGGCCATGCCATTGCCCGCGTCCACAACAATTTTCAATGGTTTTATTTTTTCTTTGTCAATGAATTTCAAACAATGATCGCGAAATTCTTTCAAAATATTTTCTTTTTTTTCTATAACGCCGGCGGTTTCCGCGTCAACAAAATTATCAGCCGACACCAATTCTTTTATCTGCTCCAGTCCTGAATCTCCGCCAATCGGTTCTGCTCCGGCGCGGCAAAATTTCACTCCATTATATTCCTTCGGATTGTGGGAAGCTGTAATCATCACGCCCGGCAAATCGTATTTTCCGGAACAAAAGTACAATGCGTCGGTTGAAATTTGTCCGAGATCAAGAACATCAGCTCCTTGCTTCACGCAACCGCGCATGAACGCGGCTGACAGCTCGGGCGAGGACAACCGCATATCATAACCGACAACAACTTTTTTCGCGGACAGAAATTGAACGAAAGAGCGGCCGATTTTCTCCATCGTCTCGCCATCCAATTCATCCGAATAAATTCCGCGAACATCGTAAGCTTTGAAAATTTGAGGGTTGAACATAATGTTTGGTTTAGAGTTTAGAATGTAGAAGATATTTTATGTGGTTGCTGCCACCGCAGCGTGCGGGGCAGGCGAATTATAATTACGCAATTTAGGATTTATATTTTGTTACATGCTACATGATACATGTTACATGCGAAGTGTTCCTTGCTGATTGTTACATGCTACATGATACATGCTACATGAGAAGAAACCACTTTGACTTTGTACTCTCACTATTATACAATAATTACAGAAAATTGAAATGAATTTACAGCCAAAAGGAACGGCCATTTACTATTGTAATTGTCAAATTATTTGTTCTAAATTATGAATATTTTTTCGAAAAATCTTTTAATAACCTTAAAACAAGCGATCAGTCTCTGTCAAGAAGAAAAACAGCCGGAAATTTTGCCGGAACATCTGATGCGGTCATTGCGGAAAAGCAAAGGCAGTATTGCTTATGATATTTTAACGCAGATCCGGCCGGAATCTCCGCCGGAAAAAACCGGCGCAGTAAAAAAACAGCCGGTGGAAAAAAATCCGGTCGCGTTTCATGAAAGCGCGACAAAACTGATTGAAGAAGCCGGAATCATCGCGCTGAAACATCGCCATAGTTATATTGGCACAGAGCATTTGCTGGCCGCGTTATTGAATCTGCCGGCGGAAACATTGAAAAAAATAACCAAGCCCGGATTTCCCATTGAAAAAGTGAAAAATTATTTGCTTACCGTGCTAAACAGCAGTTCCAATATTCCCAATTTTTCTAAAATTTTCCAACAGCAAGCGAACAGAACCGGTTTGTCCGACTCGCCGGAAAATTCCGCTTTGGAATATTTTACAATTAATTTCACTGACGCTGAATTTCAAAAAGATGTAAATCCCGTCATCGGCCGGGAAAATGAATTGGAACGAATGATTCAAATCCTCAGCCGAAAAGACAAGAATAATCCGGTGATATTGGGAGACGCGGGAATCGGAAAAACCGCTCTGATCGAAGGATTGGCAAAAAAAATTCTGGAAAAAAAAGTGCCGGCAGTTCTGATGAACAAAAAAATATTGAATCTGGATCTCGGCAGCATGGTTGCCGGAACAATGTATCGCGGAGATTTTGAAAACCGCGTAAAAATGCTGATCGAAGAAGTGCAAAATGATCCTTCGGTAATTCTTTTCATTGACGAATTGCACACAATCATCGGAGCGGGATCTGCCAACGGATCGCTGGACACGGCAAATTTATTGAAACCGCTGCTCGCCCGCGGAAAACTCCGCTGTATCGGCGCGACAACACAGGAAGAATACAAGAAACACATTGAATCCGATCCGGCGCTGGAACGAAGATTTCAACCGATTTATCTGGCTGAACCGAGCGAAGCGGAAACCATTGAAATTCTCAACGGAATCAAAGAAAATTATCAGCGATTTCACGGCGTCGCTTTTACGGACGAAGCGCTGGAACAGGCTGTACGAATGAGCGCGCGCTATATTCAGGACAAATTATTGCCGGACAAAGCGATCGATCTGATCGATGAAGCGGCGGCAAAAGTAAAAATAAAAAATCAGCGAACCAATAAATTGTTAAAGCAAGAACAAACAATTGCCGAGGAATTGAAACAGATCAGACAAATGAAAGAAGCATCGGTTGTCAATGAAGATTTCAATTCCGCGATCAAATTGAAAGAAAAAGAAAAAATAATTCTCGAACAATACGAAATCATTTCAAAGAAAATCGCCGAAGAAAACGCTGAAGCGAAAATAAAAGTGACCCCGCAGGACATTTTGGAATTGCTGGCGCAAAAAACCGGAATTCATCTGAGCGAACTGTCCGGCTCGGAATATGAAAGGATGACGAAAGTCAAGCAAAAATTGAATCAAACGGTAATCGGCCAGGAAAATCAAATCGAAGAAACAATGAAAACCATCACGCAGGCTCAGCTCGGACTCGCGGACGAAACAAAACCGATGGCTTCTTTCCTTTTCCTCGGAGCCTCGGGAGTAGGCAAAACATTTTTCGCGCAAAAACTGGCGGAATATTTATTCCGAAAACCCGAAGCTTTCATTCAGCTGGACATGTCGGAATTTCATGAAAAATTTCAAACAACGAAACTTATCGGCGCGCCCGCCGGATATGTCGGCTATCGAGAAGCGAATAAATTCACTGATCTGGTCAAAAAAAATCCGTACAGTCTGATTCTGCTCGATGAAATCGAAAAAGCGCATCCCGAAGTTTTAAATTTGTTCCTGCAAATTCTGGAACAAGGACATCTGACGGACAGCATCGGCAAAAAAATCAATTTCAAAAATACGGTCATTGTAATGACTTCGAATATTTTGGCTGAAAAATTCTCAAAGAAAAATATCGGATTCGGAGATAAAGAAAAAACCGATTTGAATATTCAGGAATACATGGCTGATCTGAAAAAACATTTCAAGCCGGAGCTGGTGAATCGAATCGGAAAAATATTATTTTTCAATGAACTGCCGAAAAACGAATTGGAGAAAATAATGAAAAAGGAAATAACGGCTCTGACAGGAAAACTGAAAGAAAAAGGAATCAACCTTTCCGTTTCAAAAGAATTCTTGTCCTCGCTCGCCGCATCGGCTCTCGCGGAAAATTCAGGCGCGCGGGGAATTAAAAGTATTATCCGAAAAAAAATCGAAGAACCTCTGATGGAACAAATCATGCTCGGAAAAAAGAAAACTTTTACATTCAAAAAACCAAAATAAAAAAATAAATTATGCCTGCTCCCACAGCCGAAGAGCTAGCGACAAAAAGAAAAATAGAAAGACTAAAACGAACAACCGCCGAAGCGCAGGAAAAATATCGGGAAAAACAAGGTTCAAGCGTTTCTCCGCTCGAGGCGCCGCCACCGCCGCAGCCGGAAAGAACAGAGATTCCAACGACCGGCAGAATGCCGAATTTGCCGCCGACTTTGAATTTGCCGCGGCCCGCGCCCGAACAAGAAGAACAAATGCCGGAGGAAGATGAATTTGAAGAAGATCAAGAACCGGAAATGGAAACAGCGGAACAGGAAGTTTCACAAGAATCAGATGAAGAAATAGGAGGTGAATCAACTGAATCAGGAGCGGATGGCGGAACGGAAGATGAAACGCGAAGAGAATTGAATAGAGAGCGAGCAATGGCGGCGCAACAGGAACCGGCCGAACCAGGAGCGGCTGACGCGCTCGAAAGCGCGGGAGAAATCAGCGGAACAGCCGCGGCTGTGGCGCGCACAATGCCAAATCATCCGCGCAACGCGACAACAATCGGAAAAATGGCAACACTGATTCGAACTGCGCTTGCAGCTGCGGGCGCGGCGGAATTCATACAACCATTCGACAAAGTTTTGGGGGAAGAGTTTGTGGATCAGCTATTGGTTTTCTTCACTATCGTCATTTCTATTTTTTACCTTTTGATAAACTTGTCGCCCTTTATTATTGTGGCGATTATCGGGTATAACTTGTTTGCTTAACAAAAAAACGGATTTGAATTATTTTAAATTTCTGCCGGAACATTTCAAAATTTATTTTCTAAAAAATTAAAAATAAAACAAAATAAAAACTATGATCAGCTTGCAAAATATCAGCTGGAAAAAAGTGGCGATTATTATCGGTTTCGCCGGAGTGACGATTCTCATCGGATATGCGATTTATTATTTGTTTTTTCGAGCAGCGCCGGCGCCGGAAATACCGGGAGCGGAAGAAATTCCCTACGGACAACTGCCGTCCGGCGTCACCGGAAAACCGGGAGAAGCGATTCCGCCGACTGAACCTGTCGGACCGGCTCTGCCTGTGACGAGAGTGACGCAAGTTGCGGGCGAAGTTCCGTTTGTTCCCGACGCGGTGGCGATCGGCGGAGTGACGAGCGTCACTGATATTGACTATGGGAAAACAACGAAAATCACCATCGCTTCCACGGGAAAAGATATTCTCTCGTACAATCCGGAAAGCGGAATGTTTTATGAGATAACGGAAGACGGCGAAAAAGTTCAAATGACTGATCGGATTTACAAAGATGTTCAAAATGTCGCCTGGTCTCCGCAAAAAGAACAGGCCATATTGGAATTTCCCGATGGCAGCAATATTCTCTACAATTTCAAAACAGACAAACAAATTTCTCTGCCAAAAGACTGGACTGATTTTAATTTCAACAAAGAAGGTTCGCAAATCGCATTCAAAGACATGAATGCGAATCCTGATTATCGCTGGCTGGCAATTGCCAATGCTGACGGTTCAGGCCAGAAATACATTGAACCGATCGGCGATCGCGCGAATGATTTCAAAGTTGATTGGTCGCCGAATGGAAAAATGGTCGCTCAATACATTACCGGAAATTCGGGCGACACGAGCAAGGTATATTTTGTCGGACAGAACGATGAAAATTTCCGGTCAATTACTGTCAACGGATATGGAGTGGAAACAAAATGGACTCCGGACGGTTCCAGATTGCTTTACAGCGCGCACAATTATGAAAGCGGACACAAGCCCGAGCTTTACATCGTTGACGCGAGCGGAGACAACAACGGCTACAATCATCAGAGCATAAATTTAAATACTTGGCCGGACAAATGCACTTTTTCCGACGCGCAGACCGTTTATTGCGCCGTACCAAAGGATTTGCCGGAAAATGTTGATTTCCTGCCGGAAATGGCGGACAATATTCCGGATTATATTTACAAAGTGGATCTAACGACCGGAGTAAAAAGTTTCATCGCCGAACCGGAATATGATTATACCATTGATCAGATCGTCGTATCCGATGACGGAGAAAACCTGTATTTCACTGACAAGCAAAATCAGAATTTGCATACAATAAGATTAAAATAAAAATACATGAAAAAACAAAAATTATTTTATATTTTTTTCGGATTGATTTTATTGGCAATGTTTTTTCCCGCGGGAAGTTTGAAAGCGGCTGATCCAAAAAAAAGTCTGGGGCATCCATGCCTTTTAGATTCCGAATGCCAATCAAGCTTATGCCAAGAGAGTTCTCTGCCTGAAAAATATCGATTTTGCGGATGTAGCAATAACAGCGATTGCGATTCAATCTGGGGCGCTGATATTGGAATGTGTTCCAGCAATGTCGAATTTAATTACAAAGTCAATTATTGTTATAAACTAGCTCCCTACGAATCCAGTTTTTCCATCACTGATGAACTCATTGCCCAAGCAAAAACAGAACAAGAATCAGCACGACTTCATATGACTCTGCGCAAAGACATTGGTCAGCCATGCAAAGATAAGTCAGAATGCCTTTCCGAAAAATGCGAATCAAGCGATATTTCCGGCGTATCATTTTGCGTTTGCGATGTAGAAGAAGATTGCGTTGAGCGCTATGGCGCCGGATCATGGACATGCACGGACGGAACGCCGCAATCGCACAATGTTAATTTTTGCAAAAAAGACGGCGAACCGCCGATTTATCCCGTAACCGATGAAATGATCGCGCTGGGAAAAACACAGAAAGAACCGGGCGTTGTCGAATCATCGGCAAAGGAAGCGCCGGCAAAACCCACGACATTGATTCCGCCATCGCTCGCAGTTGCCATTCCCGGCTTAAAACCGTGGACAACCACGGAAGTGGCTGCCGGAGAAACCGTGTCTATTCCCTATCTGGCGGACTACCTGATAGCGGTTTATAACTATGGAGTTGGATTTGCCGCCATTGTCGCTGTTCTCGCGCTCATGATCGGCGGTATTCTGTATCTGACTGCCGGTCCCCTGCCGTCAAATGTGGCGCAAGCGAAAAAAATAATGTTCGGCGCTGTCACCGGCCTGGTTCTGCTTCTTGGCTCTTACATGATTTTAAACATTATCAATCCGAATTTAACAAAATTAAAAGCTCTTCAAATAGAAACAATCGCCGGCAAGGCATTGGATTTCCCCAATCCTGACATAACCGCATTTCCCCAAGGAATTCCCGGTAATTGCGATAGTTATGACCCTTTGTTTCAAATGTATGGCTCTTGTCTTGGTACTGATTGGAAAATTTTAAAAGCCATCGCCTCCTCGGAAACAGGTTGCAGAAATGTCACAAATGACATCGGATATACAGGTATGGCGCAGACAAAACCAGAAAACTGCGTGTCAGCATTCAAATCATCTGCCTACCCTCAATTTACATCCATGTGCACCAATGCAAAACTCAATGATCCGCAATTCGCAGTGGCTTTTATGAGCGTGTTTCATAAACCCAATGTTTCGGTGATAAAAGCTAATTGCCCGGATGCGACGCCCGCTGAAATTGGCGCGGCCTTTTATGCTTTTCACAATGTACCGGTACCGGCAAAAGAATTTGTTGTGAAGGGTCATTGTAAAGATAAGTCGAAATTCATAGAAGCGTTTAATAATGTTTACCGAAACAAGCGCAATCTGGAAAACACCCCCCCCTACATGAAAAAATTCGGCAAAATACTTGAAACTGAAGGGAAAGAAGCTTTCATGACGGCAATCGGCGATTACAAAATCAGTTATGCGATAAATGTGGCGGGACCGAAATTCGCTAGAATGGGAGGAAATATAAATGAAGTGCCAACAGGAATTTGCCCGCTCGGGACCAGCGATCCGTTTCCGGCATATTCCCGAATAAACCCGCTTGTTGTCAGCGGAAATAAAATTCTTGCAATTGGAGATTCGATAACCGCAAGCAGTTGCTCTTATGCAAAAGAAATGGGATCCACGCGAATCGCTGTTTCAAGTAAGAAAACCGCCTGGATGTGGGATCAAATAAAAGAAAAGGATTTAACCGGATTCAAATATTTGACAATTCTCGGCGGTGTAAATGATATCGCGTCGGAAACTTCTCTTGCAACCACAAAAAGCAATTTGACAAAAATATATCAAAAAGCGCACGAGTCAGGATTGAAAGTAATTGCAATTACCATGAACCCCTGGAGATACAAAAGCTGGACTGAAGCAAAACATCAACAAACGCTTGAACTTAACGATTGGATTCGTGCGGGAGGAGATGGTAATATTGATAAAGTTGTTGACTTTTATAATCTCGTGAAAGATAACAATAATCCTCCGGAAATGCGCAGTGAATTCTGGGGTAATCGAGCACAATGGACACTGGGAAAAGACATTGACCATCTGCATCCGAATTGCGACGGACACGCAATATTAAAAGAAGCGGTTATAAGAGCCATTGCGGAATTAGAACCACAAACATAATGAACGCAAAAACTATTTACATCTGCGAAAATTGCGACGCCCAGTTCCCAAAGTGGTCCGGGCGTTGTTTGCAGTGCGGAGCCTGGGGCACGATCAAGGAGTCGGCAGGGCAAAGTGAAGATAAACATAAAGTTTCAGTGCAAAAATTCGATGCCGGAAAATTGATTGATTTCAATAATATTGCGATTGAAAATTTTCCCCGTTTAAAAACCGATTTGGTTGAAATAGATCAAATCTTCGGCGGCGGAATTGTTCCCGGAAGTTTGATTTTGATTGGCGGAGAACCGGGAATCGGCAAGTCAACTCTTGTCCTGCAAATTTTAAAACAAATCGAAGCCGGCGATATTCCCCTGCTCTATGTTTCGGGAGAAGAATCAGCGGCTCAAATAAAATTGAGAATTGAAAGACTGAATTACAAACCGAAAAATTTGAAATTTTTGTCGGAAACAAATGTGGAACAAGTTTGCGCCGCCATTCGCGAACTGAAACCGAAAATAGCTGTCATTGATTCGATTCAAACCATTTATTCCTCTGACGCGCCATCTGAAGCCGGTAATGTGGCGCAGATCAGAGCTTGCACGGTCAAACTGCTGGAAATCGCGAAATCAACCAATGTTCCGCTCATTATAATCGGACATGTGACAAAAGACGGCGCAGTCGCCGGACCGAAAACGCTGGAACATCTGGTTGATGTTGTCACTTATCTTGAAGGCGACCGCTTGCACGGATTCAGAATATTGCGCAGTTCAAAAAATCGCTTCGGCTCCACCAATGAAGTCGGCGTGTTGGAAATGACTGCCGCCGGATTGATGGAAGTGAAAGATCCGACAAAAGCTTTTTTGCAGGAAATAATCCAATCTCCCGTGCCCGGCTCTGTCATCACCTGCTTTCTCGAAGGCCGGCGCGCTTTTCTGGCTGAAGTGCAAGCGCTGGTGACGCCGACGATTTTCGGTTATCCGCAGAGAAAAACTTCCGGCTATGATCTCAATCGATTGCAAATGCTGTCAGCCGTATTATTCAAAAGAGCGAACATGAATCTGAACAATCAGGATATTCATCTGAATATTGTCGGCGGATTCAAAATCAATGAACCGGCAATAGATCTGGCGGCAGCGGCCGCGATTATTTCCGCTCTGCGAAATAAATCAATCAGCCGAGATATGATGATCATCGGAGAAATCGGGCTGGGCGGAGAGGTTCGTCCGGTGCCGAATCTGGAAAAAAGAATTTTCGAAGCGGAAAAGCTGGGATTCAAATCAGTGATAATGCCGCATTCCAAATTCAACAAAAAAACACAGATTCAACTCATACCGATCAAAACCGTTTCGGAAATGTTGAATTTACTGTAAAAAAAACATCCCCGGGTTTTCGGTGGATTTTTTATTTTAAAATTAAATGACTGTTCGCAGGTTCGCGGACAGCCAAGAATTCATACTATTTGTGCGACTGGCGCAGTAAACGAGGTACTGCGCGCACCGAATGGACACGATTCCCAATGAGCGATGATTTTACTTTCTTCGGAAGAAACAGTCTGAAATTCATACCGACTTTTTCCCGGTAACAATCCGGATGCATCGGTTTTCCGCCATAGGAATACGACGGCTCGCCGATGATCATCCGCTCGCAAACATCGCAAAATATGAGCAAATCCATGTTCTTCCTCCGTTGCGTCAGGAACGTAATCTGAAAATGCAATAAAAAGATAATATCACATTGAATTTATTGTGTCAATGGTAAAACTGTGCGTAATTTTTTATTCGAAATGCAGGCTTAAATTAAGTTTTTTCAGTGCTGAAGCCAATTCCGGCGTGATGCCATTCTTTTCAACCAATGATTTCGCTTCGAGTTGCGCGATTTTAATTGTTTCCACATCTGTCAGACTGGCAATCTTCAAATCAGGCAGTCCTGATTGCCGAGTTCCGTAAACTTCGCCCGAGCCGCGCAATTCCAGATCTTTTTCCGCCAAAGAAAATCCGTCGGAACAAGTTTCCAGATATTTCAATCTTTTCTGCGTGAGCGGAGAACCGTTTTCACTGAACAAGTAGCAATATGATTGAAATTCTCCTCTGCCGACTCGGCCGCGAAACTGATGCAGCTGAGCGAGTCCGAAACGGTCGGAACCTTCGATCATCATAATGGTTGAATTCGGAACATCAATGCCTACTTCAATGACTGAAGTTGAAACCAAAATATCATATTCTTTTTCTTTGAATTTCATCATCACTTCTTCTTTTTCTTTTGATTTCAAGCGTCCGTGCATTATGCCGAGATTGAGCTCGGGAAATATTTCATTTTTCAAACGTTCGTATTCCTGCGTCACAGACTTGACGCCCAGCTTGTCCGACGGATCGATCAGCGGACAGATTACGAACACTTGCCTGCCGTCCGCTATTTGCCGGCGGATAAATTCATACGCTTCCAAACGATTTTGTTCGTAAACGACTTTTGTGATTATTTTTTTTCTGCCCGCCGGCATTTGATTGATAATGGACAAATCAAGGTCGCCGTACAAAGTCAAAACCAGAGAACGCGGAATCGGCGTGGCTGTCATTGACAGAAAATGCGGAATTATTTCTTCGTTGTTTTTTTCAACCAACGCTTTGCGCTGATTGACGCCGAAGCGATGCTGTTCATCCACAACAACCAGTCCCAAATCTTTTATCTTCACATTTTCCTGAATGACAGACTGCGTTCCGACGACAATGTCAAACTCCCCTTCTCCCAATTTGTCGAGCAATTGTTTTTTTGATAATTTTTCGCCGTTGATTTCTCTTTTTGAAGAAGTGAACAAAATAATTTTGAATGATTGCTTTGAAAATAATTTTTGCAAAGTTTGATAATGCTGTTCCGCCAGAATTTCCGTCGGCGCCATCATCACGGTTTTGTAGCCGTTGAGCGCGGCATTTAACATTGCGAGCGCGACAGCAACGGTTTTGCCGGAGCCGACATCGCCTTCCAAAAGACGATTCATGGGATTTTCCTTTTGCAGATCTTTGATAATCTCCCACGAACATTTTTTTTGCGCGGGCGTCAATTCAAACGGCAGACCGGCGACAAAATCTTTTGTTTGTTTTTCCAGGAATGCAATGCTCGGCGATTTCTTTTCTCTTATTTTTTTTCGCGCCAGTTGTATTGCCAATTGAATCAGAAAAAGTTCGTCAAACGATAAGCGCGCTCTCGCATCTTCCTCGCTCGCCGCATCTCTCGGAAAATGAATATTTACCAATGCTCTCGCCAATGATGGAAATTCATATTTATCGATAATTTCTTTTGGCAGAAATTCAGCCGCGCTTTTCATCAGCGGCAAAGTCTGATGCAATAAAAATCGCAATTGTTTTTGCGTAATGCCTGAAGTGAGATGATATATCGGAACCAGCCGGGCGGTATGCACTGTTTCGGCTTTTACTTTTTCAAAATCAGGACTGACCATTTGAATGCGCGACTCGTCGATTTTTCCGGAAAGATAAATTTCATCGCCCGGCTTTATCATCTTGGTCAAAAACGGCTGATTGAACCAAATCACTTTCAAGGAACCGGAATCATCGGAAACCAATGCTTCGGTCAAAATTTTTCTTTTTCGAAAACTGCGGCGCGTAGCAATGAGCTGAACTCTGACTTTGATTGTCACCGCTTCATCGGGCAGAAGATCGCTGATTTTTTTCTGCAAACTGAAATCATCATAACGAAACGGAAAATAAAAAATCAGATCGCTCGCTTGTTCCAGCCCGAGATTTTTCAAGCGGCCGGCAGTGGTTTTTCCCACTCGGCTCAATAATTTGATCGGAGTGTCCATCTCCATAAATTAAATTCCTTCTTCTTTTATCGCATATATAGTTTACCTAATTTTGTCGCAAACAAAAAGAGGCGGCGGAAACGATATTCCGACTGCCTCATTGTTCAATTTTTCTTCGGCTCCGGAGAAATCTTCATTTTCACGATGCCGAGCAGAACCCGGACAAACTCGCTTTCCACGCAATGGCGCTTTGTTCCGGCATTGATCAGTACTCCCTTCTGAAAATAGTAATCAATCGCCGCACAAATCTTTTCTTTGAAATCATCCGGTATTTCAACCTTCAACAGCGCGTCTGTCATATCCCACAGTTTTGCATACAACACCATTGATTTTCTGCCGGAATCTTCTTCCTCTGCCAGCATTTTTACAAACACCGCGATCTTGTTCCAAATATTCATGTAGAGCGGAATCTTGCGGGTCACTTCCATTTCCATGGAAACCTCCTTTCTGGCGAGAAATTATACTATAACAATTTACCATGTTTTTGTCAAGCAAACAAAAAAATGGCTTTTTTAGCCGCTTTCTCAATTTTTGGTGTGCCTGGCAGGAATTGAACCTGCGGCCTCCAGCTCCGCAAGCTGACGCTCTATCCAACTGAGCTACAGGCACAAAATAAAAACAATATCACGAAACAAACAATCGCTTAAAACCTGAACATCGCCGACAAGATCTCTTCCGATTCTTCATCATCTCTGGTCAAATCTTCTCCCAGATAATTCAAGAGAGCCTCTCTCACTTTTAGCGGATTGGCGCTTTCCAGCGGAATAGACAGACTTTTTTTCATTTGATTTTTAAAATCAATGTACAAATATTTTGACATCGGAGGCTCATAGATTATCCAAAAGCTCTTCAAATCGCGATAAGAATAAAATCTATTGTCCAAAATGATTCCGTCTTCGCCGATTCTCACTTGCAATGATTTCGGATGCTCGAAAAATTGAACAATGAAAATAAGAGCCGCCAGAACCAGAATTATGGCAAATAGAAAATTCATTGTCAATACAGCGTACAAAATCAATAATCCCAAAACCAAAGAAACGATAAAATACCAAACACGGCTTCTTTTTTCCCTGACATTTTCAAAAAAAGTCCATTCTTCATAAATACTTCCAATATCCTCGGGAATCTGCGGCGTCAGCAACTGACTAAGATAATTTTTCATATTTTTTATTTTTATTTAGACGACTATTGTATAACAATACCACCTACACTTTCCTCAGACTAAACTAATGGTTTACCATGAAGTCATGCCGCGCATGTACTTCATGGCGGAGAGGGTGGGATTCGAACCCACGGGACCATTGCTGGCCCAACGGTTTTCAAGACCGTCGCTTTCGACCGCTCAGCCACCTCTCCAAAAATTTCAATTCAGTACATTTCCACAAATTCTCGAAAACCGATTTTGCTTCTTTGATTACACCTACGTCAACCGAAACTAATGGCTTGCCATGAAGTTTTGCCGCGAATCTTGATCACACCTACGTAAACCGAAACCAATGGCTTGCCATGAAGTCATGCCACGCATGTACTTCATGGCGGAGAGGGAGGGATTCGAACCCTCGGATCCGGTTAAGGATCAACACGTTAGCAGTGTGCCCCTTTCGACCACTCAGGCACCTCTCCAGAAATAATTCCAGATTCAACCTCTCAAATCTAGCAAAAATCCAATAAAAAGTAAAGAGCGCTAACCTCGCAAATAACGCCTGACCGCAATACTGCAGCTAATGGCGTTCAACAGAAGAACGACGGCAAATTCAGCTCCGAAAATCATAAAAAAGTTTTGATTGTAATATTCTATCAAATCAAAATTATAAGTTTGCAAGAAATCAGCCAAATACGGTCCGATCGCGCCGAAAATCGCGTATAATAATACAATGGCAATGCCAATGGAAAATACGGAATAAATCACGCTTTCTATAATAAACGGCGCGCGGATAAATCGATCGCTGGCGCCGACCAGACGCATTACGGAAATTTCATCTTTGTGCGTATATATTGTGACGCGAATGGCATTGAACACAATCAAAATGGAAATCAGCACAAATATCAAGGTTATGGCCAGACTGATTTTTTCAATCTTACTGCTGATAAGATTTATTTGATCGATTATTTTTTTGTGGTCAGTGAAATTCTGAAACTTGATCAAATCTTGATTTTCTTTCAAGCTCAAAACTCCCAAAATTTTATTGTAATCTTCCGTATCCCGCGCTCTGATAACCAGCGCGTCGGCCAGCGGATTTTTTTCCACTTCTTTCAAAGCCTCCAAAATTTTCGGTTCATCCTTGTGTTTTTGTTTGAATTCTTCCAGCGCTTTTTCCTTTGTTATCAAAATCACTTCTTTCACTTCCGGAATATTTTTCAATTTGATCTGAAAATTATCAATCTGAGCTTGATCGATTTCCGATTTGAAAAAAATACTGATATCCACTTTGTCTTTCACCGACTCAACTATTTTATTGGAAATGGCTGACAATGAAACAAGAATATTAACCGACAAAATCGCAAGAACCAAAACAGTGATAGTAACCAGCGACAACCAGATATTTCGCCAGAAATCCTGGAAAGCGAATTTGATCGCTCTAACAATGGAATAATTCATATTTTATTTGTATTTTTATGCTTATTCTAAATAACGTAGCGTCCGACTTTTTCATCGCTGACCATTTCTCCGCGTTCGAGCAGAACAACTCTCTTTTTCAACAAATTGACCACTTCTCGGTCATGAGTGACGAGAAGAACAGTGGTTCCGAGTTCATTTATTTTTTTCAGTAAATCGATTATTTCTCTGGTATTCGCAAAATCCAAATTGCCGGTCGGCTCGTCAGCCACCAGAATCTTCGGGCGATGAATCAATGCTCGAGCGATGGCAACGCGCTGTTGTTCTCCGCCGGAGAGCTGTGTCGGATAACGCTCAGCTTTGTGATATAAATTGACGACTTTTAAAATTTGCGGAACTATGGTTTTTATTTTACTTGAAGGACTGCCGCATACTTCGAGCGCAAACGCGATGTTTTCGAAAATCGTCTTTTGCTTTAATAATTTGAAATCCTGAAAAATAACGCCGATCTGTCGCCGAAGAATGGGAATTTCCCGATTGTAAATATTGGAAATGTCCCAACCGCCGAGGAGGATATGGCCGTCGCTGATTTTCTCCTCCGCTGTCAACAATTTGATGAGCGTTGTTTTGCCGCTGCCGCTCTCGCCGATAATGGAAACAAAGTCTCCCTGCCTGATGTGCAAATTTATCCCCTTTACCGCGTAAGTATCCGGCGGATAATATTTTGTGACATTACGAAATTTTATCATACTGATTTTATTTTTGCCGCCCTGACAAACTTTTTCCGGTTTGATAAAAAGCTTGCCTTATTTTGTAAAATCTTTTATATTATTGATATTCGCCGCCTTAGCTCAGCCGGTAGAGCAATGCTTTCGTAAAGCAGAGGTCCCGAGTTCGAATCTCGGAGGCGGCTCCACTCCATCCGTCCTTAATTCTTCTCCTTAATCTCAATCTTAATTCTCGGCGCCGGTTCCGCGGGATAGAATTAAGGATAAGGATAAGATTAAGAATTAAGGTTTGGAATTTCCCGTCCTTAATTCTTCTCCTTAATCTTAACCTTAATTCTCGTCGCCGCTAGCAGTTAACTTTCAGCCACAAACAAATCTTGCATTTGTTTTTTTTATTTGTCTTTGTCCAGCGAGACAAATTTGTATATTCTTGAATTGTCTTGCAATTCCTGCAAATAATCGTCGATCGTTTCAAAAGCTAACAATATGTGGCGCGCTTTTACTTTTTCATCAACATTTTGGCTCGAATCAGCGTCCTGATGATCATCAACCAGAATTATATGATAACCGTATTTTGTTTTTACCAAGCCGCTCATTTCTCCCGGTTTCAGATTGAAAGCCGCGGTTTCAAATTCTTTTACCATTACTCCGCGGGGGAACCAGCCGAGGTCGCCTCCGTTTTTTCCGGAAACAAAATCATCGCTGAATTCTTTGGCCGCGTCTTCAAAAGTTTTTTCTCCTTTATTTAATATTTCCAAAACTTCATTCGCTCTTTTCTCAGCATCGCGCTGAACTTTTTTATTTTCAGGAATTTCCGCTTTTAACTTTTCTTTCAATACCTGAGAATACAACAAACGGAGTTTGAATGTCGCCATGTCCCAGCCGAAATAATCCTGCAAGGTTTGGTCTAATCCGTCCATTCCGCCGAATTGAGGCGCCAATTGTTCGATGGATTTGGCATAATCTTCTTCTGTCACTGTCACATCGAATTTTCGAGCCAAGCCTCTGAGCAATGAATCCTGAATCAATTTGTTTATCACCTCTTCCTCGACTTGCCGATCAGTCATATTGGCTTGTTTTTTTTCATTCAGCATAGTGACCGCTTTTAATTCCTCGCGCCAATCGGAATATTTCACCACATCGCCGTTTACGATGGCAGCCGGAAAATTAAACACATCCACAATCTTATTGACATATTTGTTGTCCCAATGAAATCGATAAACACCCAGTCCGATCATTCCGAGAAAACACACGGCAACTACAATCACGGAAACGACTATAACAAAAATTCTTTTGTCCATGCGCTCGATCAGCTTTATTGTTTTACGGCCAAGCTTATTCGCTTTTTGTTTGATTTTCGAAAGATAACCTTTTAATTTCAAGAATTTATCTTTTTTCATTTTTCCCTCCTCGTGAATGGTCTCCTGTTCCATATTGTTGTTTCAAGAATAAATTATTTTTTAATTTATCGCCTCATCGGCAAAAAAGTAATCCCACCAAGCGAGCAAATTTGTCCGGCCGCTCGCGCTGTTCTCCGACCGCTGTGCCTGCTCAACCAACATTTTTTCGGGAGTTAGCGACTCAGACCGGCTGTCCAACGAAATAATTGCGACTTTTTCTCCGTCTTTTTTCAAATTGAATCTTGCTCGAGCCTCTTGTTCTATGAAAAAATCGCTTTTATACGCTTCAATGGATTCCAAGAAATTATTTTTATCCAACTTCAATTTGTTTAATTCCTGCTCCAAGCCTGTCAGTTCATCGTCCAGCTCCATCCGCTTCACATATTCCCGCGCAATCCCGATAATAAAAAAAACCAAAATTACTATTGCTACTATTATAACAAATCGTGAAAAAAAACTCTTTTTTGCCTCATTGCCGGAACTTCGTTTCATATTGAATTATAGCATATTTGGAAAAATTAAGAAATATAGTGGGCGCGCGCGGATTTTTTTGACCGTTTCGGGGGGAAATTTTTGTGTGGCACAAAGTGGACAGTCATTAGGTTTCACAAAGGAGTTCATTTTTGCGAAGACGGATGCTTGATGTTAGCTGATGTATTCCTTTTCTTTTGTTTGCTGATAAGAAAACTTGTTTTAAAAAATTCTCAAATTTCTTTTTCCGTTTTGGGCGAAAGGCAGAGGGGAATTGAAGGGATGAATTACCCCTCCATCAAACTCCTTATTCTTCCAATAAATCTTCTAACGCACTTCTAAACTCTCCTTTGAATAATCTTCCGTCAGTCAAATATTCTGTAAACTCCGAATAACTTTTTGGACTAACGAAATGAAAAAAGTATTTTTGATCGATTTTTTCTTTTTTCAATTCATTGTTCAAATCCTCAAAATGTTTTTTCGCCCAGCGATGCTTTGCTTTGTTTTCCTCTGAATCATCGCCGTCTGATTTTATTTCAACAACAATGATATTTTTGCCAACTTTCAAAAAGAAATCTGGGTTAAAACTCCCTTGTGTTGGGTGTTCGCCCTTTCTCCATGAATATTCGATACTATAAAATCCCATATCTCGAGATTTTATCCAAGCGTCTAATTTTTTACACAAATGAGCGTTAACTAAAGTCTCAACAAATTTTCGTTCAGGTTCAAGTTTTGTTAAAACGATATTAACTGGGGTTTTGAAGCAATACGGATTAACTTCTTTACTTGCACTTCTCGGCAAACTTTCGTCGTCAATTATATCCTGCAAAATATCAACTATGCCATTACTACATTCATCTTTGAAATTTTCAGTATAAAAAATTGTTGATCCATGTTTTATTGCTCCCACGGCAACACTTTCTTTTTCAAGTCCCCTTGTGCTTATTAACTTCGGTTTATTTACTGTTCTTTCCAAAACAATTGTTGATCCTCTTGCTCTGAAAAGCGTTTGAAATGCTTTAAAAATTCTATTGGCATTATCTTCTATCAAAACCCCACTCTTTATGCCGACTTTTTTCATTGAATTAACAATAATTTCTTTAATTTCATTTTCTGGAGGTAAATTTTCTTTTTGATACTCGCCCTTAGGAAATCTAATTTTTACCTCAAAATCTCTTGTTTTAAAAGTTTCAACTATTTTTGCGACTATTTTGTCAACCCCAAAAACATCTTTTTGGATTATTGTTGTTTTTGGCTTAATAACTCCACCTAAATCCTCATATTCAGTTTCTCTTTCTATTCGTTCAACTTGAGCGACTAAATTGATGTATCCTTTTGAGTAATCAAAAATTGCCGTGTCCTTTTTAGCTTTAACTGCTTTTTCTTGTTTTGCATAATCAATTGTATAAAGGTCAAAATTATATTTTTTTCTCTCGCCGGCAGTCAAAACCTCGCTTTTCAAACGAACTTCAATTTCTAAAATCTCATCAACTAAACCGCGAATATTCCTACTCCAAGCGTCATGATTGAAAACTCTTACTTTTGGCTGTGGCGATTTGTATTCTTCTGGTATACGAAGTCCACGACCTAAAACTTGAGCGATTAAAAGTTTTGAATTAAAAGCTCGATCTTCCCAAGGCACAATTTGAAAAACATTCTTTACATCCCAGCCCTCGGTAAGCATAGAAACAGAAATAATCCACTCAACCGAGTTTTCTTTATCATCAACATTTTTCAATTCAGAAACATTTTTCTTGTGGTCTTTATGTGAGGTAACAATCAAAACTTTTTTCTCAACTGCTTTCCGTGAAATTTTTTCTCGCTTTTCCAAAAAATCAATCAGATCTTCCCGAAGTGTTTTTGCTTTAGAAATATCTTTTGTAACCAAAATTGTAAGCGGTTTAATGAGGCGGTATTTTTTTACAAACTCATCATGATTATCATAAATTTTTTGGAATTTTTCATTTTTATCTATGTTTTCATCCTTTGATACATAATCAACCGACTTAACGACTTTGTCATTAACAGCTTCGCGTATTGAATAGCGATAAATAACATCATTAAAATACTCGTCGTTAATATACGCCGTTCCCGTAAGTCCTAAAATGTATTTGAAATTAAAATCAGAGCTAAGCAAAAATGCCTTCCATTTTCTTATGTCTTTTTCACTTGATGAATTATAAACATGGTGGACTTCATCATTTAACACCAAAACACGCTCACCATTTCCTTTTAAGCTGTCATTTATTGATGATCCAGTCCTTTCATAAACGGCATGAATATTTTCAACGCAAATGTCGCCATTTTTAATAGTACTGTTTGCGTCAATAATTCTCGGATTTTTGAAAATAACATCATCTGGCAATGTTGCTTTTATTTGGTCATCGCCAGAAAGTTTTTCAAACTTTTCTTTCAATCCCGATTCAATCGTGAGCGACGGACATAAAACTAAAACTTTATCTACCAAACCAAGCCCCAAAGCAATTTGAGCAACACCATAAATCACATAACTTTTGCCTGTTCCTGTTGCTAAATCAATCGTTGCCGATAATTTATTTGGCAAGGGTAAGTTTTTTTGATAATCGCGAACATTTTTATATCTTTTTTGCAATTCGTCATTTTTTCTAAAATTTTCTTCAACTAAGTTTTCAATTGACTTATATTCGCCAGAAGCAAAATAAATAATCGCGTCCCTAATCGCTTCTTTCTGATATTCTCTATCTCCACAAAGAACATCAAGAAAACTAACCCACTTTTTTAAGTTTAGTTTTGTTGGATCGCAGTTTTGCTTTACCTGCAAAACTAAATCTTGCGTTTTATAAATTTTTATTCCTTCTGTCATAATTATTTAACCTTAAAAACTTCTCGGAATTCGTTGCCGTAAATATCAACATAAATAGCCATAATCTGCTTTCCGCAATCTTTTTTTGGAAATTCTTTTATAATTTCTTTTTGCTTCATCAATTTCTTTTTAATTTCTTCTTCGCTTTCCTCTTTCTCGCTTTTTTTATGATTGAGCAAGTCCTGCGCGAAAAAGTAATTCGTCATCATAAA
>JAHIRY010000017.1 GCA_018818405.1 Patescibacteria group bacterium
CATATAAAACAAAGATTAGCTGAAAGACGGGCGAGAAGCCTGTCCCGAGACGGAACGAGGGAAGTCCCGTCATCCACCCCATGCAAAACAACCTTAATTCTTAATCTCATCCTTATCCTTAATTCTTTCCGCGTGCTACGGCGACGGAGAATTAAGATTAAGATTAAGAAGAAGAATTAAGGAAAATAAAATCCAAACCTTAATTCTTAATCTCATCCTTATCCTTAATTCTTTCCGCGTGCTACGGCGACGGAGAAGAATCTATCTTCTAGCTTCTATATTCTCGTAATAAATCGTATAAAAAATTGTAATCATATGAAAAACGAAGCATTGCAAATGGCGAAAGGCGTTCGGGATTTTGGCCCGGCGGAAAAAATCGCCAGAGATAAAATTTTGGACACTTTTAAAATTGTGTTCGAGTCTTTTGGTTACAATCCGATTGAAACGCCGGTGATTGAAAGACAAGAACTTTTTGCGTCAAAATTCGGAATCGGCCAGGAATCCGAGGCAATGAATGAAACTTTTAAATTAAACGATCAAGGCGGCCGAGACTTGGTTCTGCGAACTGAATTTACAGTTCCGTTTGCGCGATATGTCGGCATGAATCCTCAGCTGAGATTGCCGTTCAAGCGTTATCAAATGGGAACTGTTTTCCGAGACGGTCCGATCAAATTGGGACGATATCGAGAATTCTGGCAGTGTGATGTTGACGTTGTTGGCGTTTCCAATCCGTTGATTGACGCTGAAATAATAGAGCTGGCGAATGAAGTTTTTCAACGATTGGGATTGGCTGTTGAAATCAGAATAAACAATCGAAAAATTTTGAACGCGATCATGGACTATGCCGGAGTTCCCGAAGAAAATCAAATTTCAGTGATCATTTCCATTGATAAATTGGACAAAATCGGAATAGCAGGCGTCAGAGAAGAATTACTGGCAAAAGAAATGAGCGAAGAAATGATAAATAAAGTTTTGTCCGCAATTTCAATCAAAGGAACCAATAATGAATTGATTGAAAAATTGCGCGATATGATCGGAGACAATGGGGGAATAAGCGAAGTTGATGATGCGATAAAAAATACAATCAGCAGTGGAAATATTGTTTTTTCGCCTTCTCTTGCACGCGGATTGGCGTATTACACTGGAAATGTTTTTGAAGTTTATCTCAAAGATCGTTCTCGGCTCAGCTCCGCGATTTGCGCGGGCGGGAGATTTGACGAAATGATCGGCGGATTTATCGGCGGAGGAGAGTCTTTTCCCGCTGTGGGAATCAGCTTTGGTTTGGAAGCGATATTTGATGCTCTGCGCCTGCAAAACGCGGAATTTGAAAGCCAGCGCAGCGTGGTTGAAGTTTATGTTATTCCCATTGGAAATGTTCCCATTAAAACCGCTTTTGAATATTGCAAAAAATTAAGAGAAGCGAATATTTTCGCCGATCTGGATGTTCTCTCCAGGAAAACCGGAAAAAATTTGGAATACGCATCCAGCTATGGAATCCCTTGGGCAATATTGTTAGGAGAAGATGAATTAAAGGAAAACAAATTAACCTTGCGCGATATGCTATCGGGAGAACAGGAAAAATTATCTTTTGATGAAGTGGTTGCAAAGTTAAAAAAATAATAAGTGAAAGAAGCTCGGAGAGCTTCTTTTCGGTTGACTTTAATTTGTTTTCAATATAAAATAATTTGAATCTCGGCAATACTTTCAGCCTGAAAGTATTGTATGTACCTAGACAACAGAAAAACAAAGCAGTCAAGGGAGGTCGCTATGGCCAATCAAGTCGTCGCCCTTGATGGTCAGAGCCTGACCATCCCGGATGTAGTCGCAATCGCGAGAGGAGATGGAAATTCATATCCTCGAGTGATTCTCACAGAGGAAACGCGCGAGCGCATGCAAAAGATGAGGGGGGAAATCGAGCGAAAAATCGATGCCGGCGAGATAATGTACGGGATCAACACCGGTTGCGGTTCTCGAAGCGATCATACCATTCTGAGAAAAGATTTGCTGAGGAATCAGAAAAAGTATATTATGTCGCATTGTTGCGGAGTCGGAGGTCTCTTGCGAAAGGAGATAGTGAGAGCAATGCTCGCGCTCAGAGTAAATTCCTTTGCTGTCGGACATTCCGGCGTCACGATCGAACTTTGCGACATGATTCTGGATTTGCTGAACAGCGATATTATTCCCGCCATTCCAAAGTATGGTTCAGTCGGCGCCAGCGGTGATTTGATTCCGCTGGCTCATGTCGGCGCTGTTCTCATCGGAATTCCTGAAACCGAAGTTTTTTACAAAGGAGAAGTGTGCAATACACTGGAAGTTTTCGCAAAGGAAGGAATTCAGCCGTACGAGCTTCAGCCAAAGGAAGCCATGGGTCTGACCAATGGCGCGACAATGATTCTGGCTTACAGCGTGCTGGCAGTTCATGATTCGGAAGATTTATTTTGCATGTCCAATATTCTGACAGCGCTGAATATGGAAGCGATCCGAGGAGAAATGAATGCCTTTGATCCGCGCATCCACAAGGCCAGACGGCAGCATGGGCAAATTGTTTGCGCTCGAGCGATTCGCAAATATCTTAACGGCAGTCGAAGAGTGACAAAAAAATCTCAGAGCATTCACTTGCCGGGAGATATTGAGAGAACATGCGATATTCGCCGGGTGCAGGATGCATACAGCATTCGTTGTGTTCCTCAAGTGCATGGTGCGGTCTGGGATGCAATTATCTATCTGAGGAAAATTGTAGAGAATGAATTGAATGCAGCCACGGACAATCCTCTGATTTTTGAAAATAAAGACACCGGCTACAGCGTGCTATCGGGAGGAAATTTCCACGGAGAACCGTTGGCGATTCCCCTTGATACTTTGGCGATCGCAATTACAAATTTAGCCTATATTTCCCAATGCCGACTTTTTCGGCTGCTCAATACCAAGCTCAGCAATGGATTGCCGCAAGATCTGAGCGGCAGTGATGAAAGCGATGATACCGGTCTGATGCTGACTCAATATTGCTCGGCTTCGCTGGTCAATATGGATGCGGTTTTGGCATCGCCGGCATCAGTGATCAATGTTCCCACTTCAGGATTGCAAGAAGATCACGTTTCCATGGGAGCGACATCCGCCTGGAAGATTCGCAAGATCATTGTCAATGCGCAAAGCGTTTTTGCTCTCGAACTGCTGGCAGTCTGCCAAGCGATTGATCTGGCGGAAAAATACTTGGGCGAGCACAGCCGTCTCGGCGCCGGAACCCGGCTCGTGCATGGATTCGTTCGACAGCATGTGCCGATGATGGTCGAGGACAGATATCTTCATTACGATATAAAGATATTGTGGCAATTGATCCGTTCGCGGGAGATTGTCAAATTGCTTGGACATTGAAAAAATTGCAAAAGTTGTGAAAATAAAAGAGACGATTGACCACTGCCGATCGTCTCATTTTTTTATTTTAAGTCTGTTTAATCCTTTATTATTACTAAATTTCGGCAAAAACACATTTGAGGATAACCGTTGAACCGAGACTTGATTTATTCGATATTGCTTGTTATAATATGTTCATCCTGAAAAATGCCAGCGTAGCTCAGTTGGTAGAGCAGCGGTTTTGTAAACCGCGGGTCGTGGGTCCGAGTCCCTCCGCTGGCTCCACCGGACTTTATCTACTGGATTCTAGAATCTAGAATCCAGTAAATAAGAACTATAATTTTAATAACTTAATTATTGTTAGCGTTCTGGGAAATTAAATTTCCTTTGAACCGGAATGAAATATATGTCACAAGATAACCTGATCAAGCTGGAATGCAAAGAATGCCATTCAGTGAATTATCAGTCAAGAAGAAACAAGAAAACAATCAAAACAAAGCTTGACTTGAACAAGTATTGCAAGACTTGCCGAAAGCACACGGCTCACAAAGAAACCAAATAATGCGAAAATAAGAATTGGCGCTGAGCCGGTTCTTTTTTTTTGTAAAATAATGCGGAAATCGTTATAATAAATCTGATATGGCAATAAATAAACCAAATTCAACAACAATTATTTTGATTCTTCTGGGAATTTTATTTTTTGTCGTTTATTCATTTCTTACTATCACGACAACACTGCCGTCAGCGGAAAAATATGATTATCAATTTATTTTCGGCTGGCCCGATGAAATGGCCAATCATTTTTTTATCAGTCAATTTATAGAGACAAATCATTTTTCCTTGGCCGTTCCGGAAAATATTGAATTGCAAAATGTGATTCATCCGCGCAGCGTCAATATTTTCAATTCGAATTTGGTGCCAATGGGTTTTCTCGGAATGTTGATTTTGTACGGAATCATAGGAAAGTTGATCGGAGCGTCAGCTGTTTTGTTTTTAACGCCATTGCTCGCGGTTTTTGCTGTTTTCTTTTTTTACGGAATTATAAAAATTGTTTTCAATCGAAAGATTGCATTCATTTCAGCTGTTCTTCTTTTCACTCTCGCCACTTATTGTTATTACGCGAACATGGCAATGCTGTCGAATATTCTGTTTATATTTTTGCTTTTGGCGGGAATTTATTTTATTTTGAAATCAGCGGACAACCGCTCAAAGTTGGTTTACACCGGGATCGGCGCTTTGTTGATAAGTTCATCTTTGATTGTCAGAACAAGTGAAATAATGTTTGTCGCTCCTTTGATAATAATTCCGTTTATCGCATATTACCGAGAAATCAACTGGCGGCAAATTATTATTTTTTTGTCTGTTTTGCTTTTTCCTATTTTACTGCTTTGTTATTTTAACAATGATCTTTACGGAAACTGTTTTTCGCTCGGATATTTGAAAATGAACGGCGCGGAAAATATAATTGACCGCTTGCCCGGAGAATTCAGCGTTGATTCCGGTTCATCATTGATATCATATTTCAAGTTGGCAATCATTCCTTTCGGCTTTCATCCGCGATTGATTTTTTTCAATTTGAACAAATATTTTTTTCATTTGCTCTGGCCGTACTTTTTCTTGTTTCTCGGCGGTTTGAGCGTTTGGTTTTTCAACTTTTACAAAAAAAATTACAGCAAAAAAGAATCAATTTTTATTCTGAGTTTCTTCGCATCTTGCTTTTTCCTCTGCATTTCCTACGGCAGTTGGCAATTCCTGGATCCGATAGTTCTGAAATACAATACGATCGGCAGTTCATACGCCAGATATTGGATTCCTCTGAATATTTTCATGTTGCCGGTAATCGCGTATTTGTTTTTTCATATTTTGGAAATGAAGAAATTCAAAATTTTTAAATATATTGTAATTGTTTTTTTCACAATCGCTCTGTCGGCTTTTTCTCTTGTTCTCGCATTTTATTCTCCGCAAGACGGATTGGTTGATCAGCGAGAAATAATCAGCGGCAATTACGACAAAGCCGCGTCAGTTGACAGAATGATTGAAAAAAACGCGATTGTAATTACGGATCGCGCGGACAAATTGTTTTTTCCGAGGAGAAGAACCGTTGTGTTCAATTCCGATGATTCCATTTTTCCCAAATTGAAAAAAGCGATTGAAACAGAGCAAATTTATTATTTCACCACGATGTCTGACGCGGAAATTGAACGGTTGAATGGGGAAGTGCTAAGCAGGTCGGATCTTGTCTTGAATGATCCGGTTGCGGTTGATGGAGTTTTCCGGCTTTTAAAACTTTCAATAAAGTAAATTTGCTAAAAAAAGATAAATTTTGTAAAATTATAACATTGATAATCAAACAACAAATAACAAAAAAATTATGGAAAACAGAAAAAATGTTTTAGTCATCGGCGGAGCGGGATTCATCGGTTCGCATCTTTGCGAGAGATTGCTCGTTGATTCAAATGTGATCTGCATTGACAATTTCATCACCAGCGGACAGAACAACATCAATCATCTGCTGAAATCGCCTTCATTTGAATTTCTAAATCATGATATTTCACAGCCGATTGATCTGGAAAAAGTGACGGAATTGGGAAAGTTTCAATTAAATGTTTTCGGCTTGAGTGAAATATACAATCTCGCCTGTCCGACATCGGTAAAGAATTTTGAAAAATTGAGAAAACACACGGTTCTGGCCAACACTCTCGGTCTGGTAAACGCGCTGGAAATCGCGGTAAAATACAAATCAAAATTCATGCAATTTTCTTCTTCGGTCGTGTACGGACACACGCCTCGCGGCGAATTTGTGGATGAAAATTTTCGCGGCGTCACTGACATGCTCGATCCGCGCGCTTGCTATGATGAAGGAAAAAAATACGCTGAATCCATTGTTGATACTTACAAATCGGTTCATGATCTGGACACGAGAATCGTAAGAATTTTCCGCACTTACGGTCCGAAAATGTTGATCAATGATGATCAGTTGATTCCGGACTTTATCGTTTCCGCGCTGGAAAACAAAGAAATTATAATTTACGGCGGAGAAGATTTTCAAACTTCCCTTTGTTTTGTCAGCGATATTGTGGAAGGCTGCATCAAAGTGATGAATTCAAATATGAACGAAGCTGTAAATTTGGGCAGTCCGGAAATTTACAAAATCGCGGACATTGTAAAAAAAATCATTGAAATCTCCGGCTCATCCTCAACCGTGAGAACCGAGCCGCCGAAATTGTTCCTGCGGGAATTGGCCAATCCGAACATTACAAAAGTAAAAGAAGCTCTCGGCTGGTTTCCGATCGTCACGCTGGAAGACGGCCTGCAAAAATCAATTGATTTTACCCGCGCGCACAAAGATTTGCTGACATTCAGCACCAATATCTGAGTTTGAGTTTTGCAATGAAAAGATTATCGCATTATCTTGAAAAGGTTTTTTTGCTGTTCGTGAAAATAATTGTTGCCATACTGCTGGGAATAGCCTCGAGCTTCGGAAAAAAACTTATGGAAATGGAAAAAAAGAACAATAAAATCATTGAAACAAAAAAATAAATCGGTTAATCGGAAACATTATGCGAACCTGCGTTGTCATTCCCGCGTACAATGAAGCTCGTCGTATCGGCGAAGTCATTCCGCAAGTCCTTGATTTGGGATTTGAGATCATTGTGGTTGATGACGGATCAAGAGATGATACGCCGGAAATCGCGAAAAATTTTCCGATTATCATTGTCAGGCATTTTTTGAATCAAGGTCAAGGCGCGGCGCTGAAAACAGGAACCGAGTTGGCAATAAAGCTGGGCTTTGATTTTATTGTGCATTTTGACGCTGACGGACAGCACGAAGCGCGAAACATCGCGGAGTTGGTTGAAGTCCTTCATGATTATGAAGTTGCGCTCGGTTCTCGATTTTTGTGCGTGGAATCGGAAATTCCGAAGAAAAAAAGAATGATTCTGATGTTGGCCAAAATTTTCAGCCAATGGTTGCTTCAGTTGGAATTTTCCGATCCTCAGAGCGGTCTCAGAGCTTTTCGCGCGTCAGCGGCCGATCGATTGGATTGGCAAAAAAATGATTTTCAGCATTGCACGGAAATTTTGAATTTGATAATCAGAAATGAATTGCGCTACAAAGAAATTCCGGTGAAAATAAATTACGATGATTATTCAACCTCAAAGGAAGTGAAACCGAAAATAAGCATGGGCTGGAAATTAATTATCAATAAATTCATTGATTGAGTATGACGATTTTTCAAATTATAATTCTCATTTTGATCGCGATCGTTTGTTTCAAAGCGGTGAGAAAGCTATTGAAAAAGGAAATTTCTTTTTTGCTGTTCGCTTCATGGATCGGATTGTGGCTGATTGTCGCTTTGATCGCGATCTTTCCCTCCATTGTCAATCGGCTGGCTGATTTTGTCGGCATCGGCCGCGGAGTTGATCTGATTATTTATCTTTCGATAATTTCCTTGTTCTATATGCTGTTCAAAATAAATTTGCGCCAGAATAAAATCGAAAAAAATATTTCCGAATTGGTGAGAAAGATCGCCATGGAAAATTATCATGACGGGAAAACAAAAGATGATGTATGAAAAAAGTCGGAGTCATATTGATAAATTTCAAGGATTATGCCAATAGATTTTTGCCCGATTGCCGCGAAAGTCTGATCAGCCAGAGTTATCCCGCGGAAATGACGCGGGTTTATATTGTTGACAATGCTTCCACCGAAGAATCGCGAAAATTTTTGAAAGAAACTTTTTCCTCGGCCGCGGTAATTCCTCGCGCTGATGGAAATTATTCAGCCGGAAACAACGCGGGAATCAAAAAAGCGGCGGAAGAAGGATGTGAATTGTTTGTCATCGCGAACATGGATGTTGTTTATGACAAAGATTGGTTGAGAGAACTTGTTTCAGCGGTTGAATCCGATGAAGAGATCGGTATTGCGCAATCAAAGATTTTGCTTTTTCCAAAAAATAATGAAGAAAAAAAAGATCCGTTGATCAATACGCTCGGCAATGTGATTCATTTCCTCGGATTCGGCTATACTTCCGGCTATGGAAAAAAGAATTCCGAAGCTGCCATTGATAAAATAAAAAAAATCAGCGGTTATGCCAGCGGTTGTTCATTGATTGTAAAAAAAGAAGTGCTGGACAAAATCGGAAATTACAATGAAGAATATTACATGTATCATGATGATGTGGAGCTTTGTTCCAGGGCAAAGCTGGCGGGCTATGAAATCGCGCTCGCGCCCGCGTCAGTCATTTTTCACAAATATGAATTTTCCCGCAGTGTCAGAATGGCGTATTTTATGGAAAGAAATCGTTATGTCGCGGTTTTTTCATTTTATGCGATTCCAACGCTTTTTCTTATTATGCCGGCGCTGGCTTGCATGGAATTTGGATTGCTCGGCTATTCATTGAAAAACGGATTGCTGGGACAAAAATTCAAAGTTTACCGTTATTTTCTGTTAAAAAAAACTTGGTTGCAAATTCATGAAACAAGAAAGCAAATCAATAAATACAGAAAATTGCCGGAAAAAGAATTTGTTTCCGAATATTCCGGAAAAATATTATTTCAGGAAATCGACAATTTTATCTTGCGTTATTTTGTGAATCCCATATTTAACGCGTATTGGCAAGTGGTAAAAAAAATAATTTATTGGTAAGATATTTTAGTTAAACAAACCTTATGAAAAAGAAATTAATTTGGGCGATTTTAGCGGTTTTGATTGTGGGCGGTCTGGTATATTTCAAAGTTTATTATCCGAATTCCCAATTGCAATTAAAAAACGCGATGAAACACGTCGACGCTTTTGCAGTGGAAAATTATTTTAATTCCGAAGAAAAAAGCTGCGGAATTTGGTACGAGAGCTATACGGAGGCTGAAACCAAAAACGGCAGAGACAATCAAGCGGTCAAAGATTGCTTTATCAAAGCTTTTAGCGGCTGTAGCCGCCGCAGTGTTCTGATCGTGTCCGACAAAAGCCAAACAGCTGAAAGCAAAATCACTTATTCCTTGATTCGCATAATCAATGATAATGATCGCGGAGAATGCATTGTTCAAAATTCTTATGAGGAACAAAATTTGAATGAACCGAAAAATGAATTGCCGGTCGGATATGTCAATACTTGCACCGCGTTGAGCGAAGATCTTATTTCCAGCTGCGAGCCGATTTATATCAAGGATGCCAGGGAAAAAGAATCTGAGCCTGAATCGGAAGAAGTTTCGCCTGAAAATCAATAGAATAAAAATATGAAAATCGCACAAATAGTTTGCGTCCTGCCGCCGAAAGGAGGAATCGGCATGGTTGCGCACGCCTATTCCGAACAATTGGTGGAGCGCGGACATGATGTCACCGTTTTTATTCCGGAGGAAAAGAATGGCGCGCCAAATGGAATGAAATACAAAATAAAGCAGCTCCGACCGTGTTTTCGAGCCGGACACGCCGCTTTACTGCCTCAATTTCTCTGGCGGTTAAAAGATTTTGACATTGTTCATTTGCATTTCCCGTTTTTCGGCGCCGCTTTATTTGTCGCTCTGGCAAAGAAATTCAAAAAGGACAAAATGAAGCTGGTTTTGAGCTATCACATGGATGTGGAGTTCAAAGGATTGCGCGGTTTGTATTGCAAATTGTATTGGCGCTATTTTGTTCCGTTTATACTCGATCAAGCGGACAAAATAATCGTTTCTTCCGACGATTACATAGAAAGTTCCGATATTCAAGAATATTATTTCAAAAATATAAATAAGTTTGTCGAACTTCCGTTTGGAGTGCCGAAAAAATATCATCCGGAAAAAAAGAACGAAGATCTTTTGCAAAAATACGGATTGCAAAGTTCTGACAAAATAATCGGATTTGTCGGCGGACTTGATTCGGCTCATTATTTCAAAGGCGTGAATTTCCTGATAAAAGCCATTTCTCTTCTGCCTGATGAATCAATCAAAGCCTTGGTCGTGGGACGCGGAAATTTGAAACAGGAATATGAAAAATTGGCAAAGGAAATGGGATTGGAATCGCGCGTGAGATTTGCCGATTCGGTTGAAAGCGCTGATTTGCCTGCGCATTACAATTTGTTTGATTATTTTGTTCTGCCGTCAATCAATAAGTCGGAAGCATTTGGCATTGTTCTTCTCGAAGCCATGGCTTGCGGCAAGCCGCTGATAGCATCATATTTGAAAGGCGTGCGTTCAGTGGTTGATCAGGGCATAAACGGACTAATGGTGGAACCGAAAAACAGCAAGGATATTGCGGATAAAATTTCATTTCTCATCAATAATCCGGAAAACGCGCGAAATTTCGGCGAGCGCGGAGTGAAAACCGTCGAAGAAAAATATCGCTGGTCAAAGATCGCGGCCAAGCTCGAGGAAATTTATAAAAAGTTGTAAAAAATGAAAATCTGCCTCATCAGCAATTTGTACGCGCCGCATTCCCGCGGAGGAGCGGAAAAAGTCGCGGAATCAATGGCTCGCGGTTTGCGCTCCGCCGGGCAAGATGTTTTCGTAATTTCCACCAAACCGCAATTCGGATTTAAAAAAGAAATTCTCAATAATATTCCCATATATAGATTCAAACCGTTGAATCTTTTTTATTACTTGAATGATTTTAAACATAACGCGGTTGTTCGTTTGTTTTGGCATTTTATTGATATGTTCAATATGCATTCCGCATTTGTTGTCAATAAAACATTGAAAAAAGAAAAACCGGATTTTATCATCACGCACAACTTAAAAGGAATCGGATTGCTGATTCCTCTGATTGTAAAAAAAATAAAAATCAAACATTTGCATATTTTGCATGATGTTCAGCTTTCCGTTCCGTCCGGATTGATAATAAAAGGAAATGAAAAAAGTTTTGTGGTTAACGGTCTGCCGACAAAAATTTATGAATTTTTGTGCAAAAAGTTATTCGATTCTCCCGAGTCGGTTGTTTCTCCGTCGCAATGGCTGATGGATTTTTATGTTGATAAAGGTTTTTTCTTGAATTCGAAAAAAACAATTCTGCGCAATCCGATTGATTTCATTTCCCATGAACAAACAAGAATGCGAACAAACAAATTCCTGTTTGCCGGCCAGCTGGAAAAACACAAGGGAATTGAATGGCTGATCGACATTTGGCAAAAAAATAACATTGCTTCCGAATTGCTGGTCGCCGGAAACGGCAGTTGGTCAGCTGATATTAAAAATGAAAAAATAAAATTTCTCGGCAAATTGAATCAATCGGAATTAAACGAAGCTTTGGCTCAATCGGATTTTCTTATTTTGCCATCGCTTTGTTATGAGAATTCTCCGACAATTATTCCCATCTCATACGCCAATTCCACGCCGGTTATAGCCGCTGATATCGGCGGAACAGCCGAACTTGTTGACGAGGGGAAAACCGGATTCATCTTTACGGCGGGGGACAGTGATTCGTTTTTGAACGCGTTTTCTCGAGCGAGATCTCTTTCACCGGAAGAGCTGACATTGATGAAAAAAAATAGTTTTGAAAAATCAGCTGATTATGATTTTAAAAAATATATCGCAATTATTTTAAATCTGCTAAAATGTAATTAGAAATTGTGAAAATTTTTAGGTTTAATGATTTTATCCTTTATTTACTTTAAAAATAAAAACGAACATGCAAAAGATCAAAAAAACATTGAGAATTATTTTTAGCCGAGAATTTTGGATAGATAATCGCCGCAATATTTTTGTCGGGATTGGTATTTCTCTTGTAGGATTATTTCTTATCGCCGGAATTATTTTTGTAGTGTATTCAAGTTTGTTTACGGAGAAAAGCAATGAACAGACAGCCGTTGAAGCCATTTCGACCGGCGGTCCGAAACTTCTTTTTCTCGGTCTCGATGGCGCGAATTGGCCGTATGTCGAAGAATTGATCGCCAAAGGACAAATGCCGAATTTCAAAAAATTGCTTGATAACGGAACCATGGGGCGGGTTAAAACATTCAATCCGCCGGTTTCTCCTCCTCAATGGACATCGGTTGCCACAGGGAAACTGCCGGCGAAACACGGGATCACCAATTTCGTTTCCACTGCCAATGGCTACAATGAATACGCGCTGGTCGGTTCCAATGACAGGCATGTAAAAGCAATGTGGAATATATTTGAAGAAAAAGGATTTAAAGTCGGTTTGCTCGGCTGGAACGCTACTTATCCTGTTGAAATGAAAACCGGCTATACTGTTTCAGATATAGCGATCGTCAATCCGAGCAAAGGAATTGAACCGGAATCATTGCGCAATGGAATTATTGCCAACACAGCAAAAACTCTCGGTTTTACCACTTTTGCGCAGGGCGTTTCGCTGGACATTCCGGATGCGAAAGATATTAATGATGCGGCATATTTCGAGGCTTCGCACAAGAAATTCACTCTTTTCAATGATTTGTTCAACAGTAACAGTTTGTATGCGTTCAAAAAAGAAATGCCCGATATATTGTTTCAAGACGACGGCGTCCTAGACGGAACTCAGCATATTTTCCTGAAATTCAAACGCCCGCAAGAATTCAAAGAATATATTGATCCTGAATTGCAAGAAAAATACGGCGATTTCGTGGATGAAGTTTATCGCTCAAAAGATAAACTGCTGGGAGAATTCATGAAGCTGTCTACGCCGGATACTCATATCATTGTATTTGCGGATTCCGGTTTTTTCGTTGATCCCGTTTCCGGCTGGCGGTTTGATCGCTTGGATATAATTTTGGAAATGATCGGATTGTTGAAAAGAGATGATGCGGGAAATATTGATTATTCTCAAACAATCGCTTATGAATGCGGCAATAATGATTTTGATTGGGATCGGCAGTTGTGCATAAATTTGCAAGGCAGGCAACCCGAAGGAATTGTTCCGCAGAAAGATTATGACAAAACGGTAAACCAAAATATCGGCAAACTTGAAGCATTGAAAACCACTGACGGCGAAGGATTATTCAATTCAATAGGAGAGGCTTTCACTGTCAATGGCGATGTCAGGTATGAAATTAAAAGATCGGTTGTGGACAAAACAGTAATTATAAATAATAAAGAATATCCGATAAAAAAGTTTTTAACTTTATCAATAGAATCGGGCGCGCATTATGCCGATCCCGAAGGTCCTCCGGGATTTTTCATCTGGTCCGGTCCGAATATTCGCAAAGGAAATGTGATCGAAAATATGAGATACATTGATTTTGCGCCGAACATTCTTCATTCTCTCGGTTATCCGATCGGCAGTGACATGGATGGGAAATACATTGATCTTTTATATGAGAATCCGACCGAACCGGCGTATATTCCCACATATGAAAACAATCCGAATATCATCAGTCCGATAAATAATGAAATGTTGAGAAGCAGAGACAATGAAATAGTTCAGGACAATAAGGCGACAATTTTTACCGAGGCCAATCAAACGGACAAATACAAACAATTCTGTTTTCAGTTGGGCAATAAAAATACCGCGGTGCAAGTGGATAAAATATTCAAAGTGAATGATCCTGTCGCTTCGATTGCCACATTGCCAAACAATAAATTCGAGCCCATCGATTTTATCAAAGTTAAGAGAATCTCCGAATTGGAGAAACTTTCAACGACCGTTTTTTTGCCGAAAAATTTTGACATGGGAATAGTAACAGATAAAAGTTTTAATATTTTGGGATCTCTGGAAATAAATAAACCGACGGAAATGGGAATCTGGACGAATACATCCTTTAATCTAAATTCTCCCGGCAAAGGCGTTTTTCGCCTGATCGCCAGAGGAATAAGCATGGATGGAGTTTTCCCCATATTGGAATTTTCTCAATCCAGCGGCGTAATTGCCCGGGTAATCATTAATTCAAATGATTATCAACCTTATGATGTGATAATTCCAGATGCGGGAAATGTTAAAATCTCATATGTTAATGACGAGTTTAATGACAAGGAAGACAGAAATTTATATATACAAATGATAAAGTTTTCCGCCAATAATATGTTTGAACCGGCGGAAGACATGGAATTTTTCATGCAGAATGATAATTTGTGTTTTTACAATAGAAATAAAGGTGTTTTCAGACTGGAACTTTCATTGGTTCCGCAAAATCAGCCTTCTGAAACGCAGGTTGATCAGGATATCCAAAAAGCGCTTGAATTTTTGCAGACAACCGGTGAAATTAATGACACCTCGCCGGAGCCGGCTCCGTAAACGGTTTTGCCAAACAATATTGTTGAAATATTCAAACCAAACATAATACCAACGAATATGAAGCTGGATAAATATGCCAAACGGAGAAATTTTTCAAAAACAACGGAACCTTTGCCCAAAATTAAAACCGGGAAAAAAGAAAAATTGATTTTTGTGATTCATCGTCATGCGGCGACCCATCTGCATTATGATTTGCGGTTGGAATGGAAGGGAACTCTCATGTCATGGGCTGTTCCGAAACAGCCGGCAAACAAAATCAATGAAAAACGGCTGGCTGTCAGAGTGGAAGATCATCCGATCGATTATGCCGGTTTTGAAGGAACGATTCCCGCGGGCGAATACGGCGCCGGCAAAGTGAAAATTTGGGACAAGGGCTGCTGGATTCCTGAAAGCGTAAAAAAAGATAAAATCGTATTTGAATTGGCAGGAAAAAAATTAAAAGGAAAATTCGCGCTGATAAAGTTCAAAAATCAGCCGAAGAATTGGTTGTTCTTCAAAGCTAAATCCGATTAAAAAGTTTTTGACTCTTATAAAATAAAAACAAAAATTATGAGGCTTGTATTAAAATTAATCGCATTTGTTATTGCGATAATAGTCGGTTTTATATTGCTCTTCCTTCTGCTGGTTTTTCTTAATTACAAGTTTAATATCTGGCCGCCGAGTTGCTCCATGCTGCCGCCGATATCTCAGGCAAAGCGCGTTTGCGAATTTTCAAAGCTGGACAAAGCCAAAGTCGGAACGCAGACAAATGTTCGTTTTGAAGTTTCAGTTCCGGCGAATACCAATCTGTCGGACAAAATTTATTTGAACATTGCCGGAGAAAATTCCGTTCAAATGGAAAAGACTGCGGATTATTTGTATTCAGCATCAATTCCGACGGTTGTCGGAAAAAATCTGACATATTCCTTCTCCAGAAATTCGGAAAGTTCCCGAAGCGAGGAAAAACAATTATCAGTGACGCGGACAAAGAAAAATGATGTTTTTGATTTTGTTTCTTCCTGGAGCGATTCGAAGCAATCGGCGGCTCTTCCCGCAAAAAAAATCGTGATGATGATGGACACTTGGACAATCAATTATAATTTCAATTTGCTCGAAGATACGCGGCATAATATTGATAGTTCAATGAAGCGAATCAAAGCGATGGGCGGAAATCAAATGGATGTTTTTTCTTTTGTTGAAGTTCTGGGAAATGAAGATTTCTTTTTTCTGGATGAAGTGAAGTCGCCGTTCAAATACATGCGCGATGCGGCAATTACTGAAAAAGACATGAAAAAATTGGCGGAAACCGGAAAAGAATACGGATTGAATGTGGTTTTGCATTTCAATACCGAAGCTGATTACACTCAATTTTTCAATATGTGGTCACTGAGTTCTGCGGGCATGGGAGTCGGCGGAGCGGACGCGCACAGTCGCGCGGCAACAAAATTGGGAATAACAAAACCGAAAACAAAAGAATGGATAGATATGTGGTTCAACGGAATGGAAGATGTTCTGTTGAAATGGGGAGCAAGCGCGGAAAAGGCCGGAATTTACGGAATTGATATAACGCCTCGCTACATGATTCCCAATTTCGCGCCCGAAGAAAAATACGCTAACCAAAGATATCGGGATTTGATTACCAAACTGCGGCGGGTTTACCATGGAAAAATTTTCGGCTCGAATTTTTCATATTGGGGCGGAATTTCAAATGAATACATTCCGGAATATGCCAAGGATCTTGACGGCGTTTATATTTATTTCCAATACATAAATGTTCGCGAAAACGCGAGCGCCGCGGAAATGAAGTCAGCTTATTCAAGTTCTTTCAACCGGCTTGATGCCGAACTGAACGGATTGGACAAAGAATTTTATCTGGTAATGAATCAACCGAGCTATAAAGGTTCCACCAGCGGAAAATCAAATTTTGAATTCAATGATTATGCGGAAAATTTGGCAAGGGGATATGTCGCGGACTGGAATGAACAAGCGCGGGCTTATGAAGCTTTTTTTCAATCGTTAAACGGCAGAAAAGGCTGGGCGGGCGTTGCCACTGAAGGATATTGGTATGATGATCTGATGGATCCTGATTACGCTGATCCGCTGATAAGCATGCATCCGTCGATCCGCAACAAACCGGCGGAAGCGGTCTGGAAGAAATGGATTATAGTGAAATAAATTATTAAAAGATTAATTTTTCTCATAATAAATAAATAAAATGAACAGCCACATCCAAAAAATTAAAGAAATCTTTGCAAACATCTTCAGCAAAGAATTTTTCATGACAAATCGTCGAAAGATTTTAATTGCGTCAATTGTTTTCGGCAGCGCAATTATCATTGGTGGAATCGTTATTATCTTTTACTCGAATTCAGTCAATAATAGCGATATTGGCACTCCGTTTACTGATGAAACATCTTCCATTACAGGGCCAAAACTGCTTTTCCTCGGACTTGACGGCGCCAATTGGCCGTATGTTGAAGAGTTGATTGCCGATGGACAAATGCCGAATTTCAAAAAACTGCTTGATAACGGAACAATGGGAATGATTAAAACATTCAATCCGCCGGTTTCTCCTCCGCAATGGACATCGGTTGCCACGGGAAAACTTCCGGCAAAACACGGGATCACCAATTTTGTTTCCTCTGCCAATGGATTTAGCGAATATGCTCTGGTAGGTTCAAATGACAGACATGTAAAAGCTTTGTGGAATATTTTTGAGGAAAAAGGATATAAAGTCGGTTTATTCGGCTGGACCGCAACATATCCGGTTGAATTGAAAACCGGCTACACTGTCACAGATATTGCCGTTATAAATCCGGTAAAAGGCATTGAACCTGATTCCTTGCGAAATGGAATTATCGCCAATACGGCCAAAACTCTCGGCTTTGCAACTTTTGCTCAAGGCGTTTCGCTTGACATTCCCGATGCGCAAGATATCAATGATGCGAAATATTTTGAAGCTGCGCACAAAAAATTCACTCTTTTTAATGATTTGTTCAATGGCAATAGTTTGTATGCTTTCAATCATGAACAACCTGATATTTTATTTCAAGAAGATGATGTTCTGGACGGAACTCAACATATTTTTCTGAAATTCAAACGGCCGGAAGAATTCGAAGAACCGATTGAACCCGCTCTGCAGGAAAAATATGGCGATTTTGTGGATGAAATATATCGGGCAAAGGACGAATTGCTGGGCAAATATATGAAACTTGCTTCGCCTGACACTCATATTATCGTATTTTCCGATTCAGGATTTTTCGTTGATCCTGTTTCCGGCTGGCGGTTTGATAAAATTGATTCAATTTTGGAATTGCTGGGATTCCTAAAAAGAGATTCGTCCGGCAACATTGATTATTCGCGGACGATTGCTTATGAATGCGGCAATAATAATTTTGACTGGGAGCGGCGCTTGTGCATAAATTTGGAAGACCGGCAGGAAAGGGGAATTGTAGCTCAAAAAGATTTTGACAGAACGGTAAAACAAATTATCTCTGTGTTTAATTCATTGAAAACCACTGATGGTGAAAGCATATTCAAATCGGTCTCGGAAACTTTTTCCGCCAGCGGAGATGTAAAATATGACATCAAAAGATCGGTTGTGGACAAATCGATTATTCTAAACAACAAGGAATATCCGATCAAAAAGTTTTTAACTTTATCAATAGAATCGGGCGCTCATTATGCCAATCCGGAAGGTCCGCCGGGATTTTTCATCTGGTCCGGTCCGAATATACGCAAAGGAAATGTGATCGAAAATATGAGATACATTGATTTTGCGCCGAACATTCTTTATTCACTCGGTTATCCGATCGGCAAAGATATGGACGGAGAATATTTGCAATCTATGTATGTTGAGCCGAAAATGCCGGAATACATTGAAACTTATGAAAGCAATCCGAACAAACTGAGTTCAAGCAACAATGAAATGTTAAGCGGCAGAGATAATGAAATAATTTCAGAAAACAAAGCGACGATTTTCGATGATATCAGGGAAACTGATAAATACAAACAGTTTTGTTTTAATCTGGGGAATAAGAATGTCGCTGTTCAAGTCGATAATATATACAAGGTAAATGATCCAAAGGCGGCTATCACTACCGCGGTGAACAATGATTTCGAATCCGTTGATTTTATAAAAATAAAAAAGTTGACTGATCTCGAACAAATTTCCACAACAGTAATTTCGCCGGACGAATTTAACACCGAAATGTCAAAGGAAAACAGCTTTAATGTTTTGGGCTCGCTGGAAACTAATACTCCGGCGGAAATGGGAATTTGGACGAACATGTCTTTCACCGTTCAATCGCCCGGCAAAGGCGTTTTCCGATTGATAGCAAAAGGAACGAGCGTGGATGGCGTGTTTCCGACATTGGAATTTTCCGAGGGCGGAAAGGTTTTTTCTCGGCTTGACATCAATTCAACGGATTATCATCCGTTTGATGTGAAAATTCCAATGGAAGGAGTAATCAATATTGCCTTTGTAAATGACAAGTATAACGATAATGAAGACAGAAATATCCGCATTCAGATGATTAAATTTTCGCAAACCGGAATGTTTGAACCGGAGCAAGACATGGATTTTTTCATGCAAAACGATGAATTGTGTTTTTACAATAGACGGAAAGGCACTTACAGACTTGAAATGTCAGTGATTCCGCAAAATATTCCTTCAACCGGCGCTGAAGACAAAGATATTCAGAAAGCGCTTGAATTTTTGCAAACCACCGGAGAAATAAAAGACACTTCCACGGAATCTGCTCCGTAATTCTGTCCTCAATATATATTTTCAATCATTCAAAAAAGACGCCAATGGAGCGTCTTTTTTTATTTTGGTTTGTGGGAATGTCAGAATTGGGAACAATGAATAAACTTTTTACATCCGTTCCATATTAGAAATAAATATGCCAAAGGCAAATCGCCAGCAAATTTATAACTATTCCTGAAACGGCCAAATATTTTTTGGAATATGTTAGGCTCATTATCCCCATTATAATGCTTACAAAACCTATCAATAAAAAGAATAGTTGGCAGTTAAACGAAGCGCACACATTGCCAAACAGTGAAGATGGATAAAGCATTAAATTTTTAATAGTTTGAGCGATCGGCCAAAACATGGCGGAAAAACTGAGCGCTAAAATTCCGTTGAAAAGCCCTAAAATAAATGAGCTGATGGCTAATCCTTGCGTGTCAGTACTTTTTGTATCTTTGGCCGCCTTTCTTTTTTCTTGTTTCAAAAAAATTGCTTTCCGTCTGATGATTATTAAAATAATAGCGAGGATGACTGCGCAAATTGTTATAATATTGATAACTTGCTGATCAACCTGTTCAGCGGTTTTTTTCTGCCACCAGCGATCAAGTTTGAAGGCGTCAAACGGTTTCGGATCTTCCGGCAGACCGCCATGCTTAATGTATGTATATTGTCCGCTCGATACTTCAACTGTTTTTTTGACATTCAAGTCAGATACCATCAATGAACCTTCCAAAACAGTGACCGTTGTTCCTGCTTCATTCGTTTCTACGAGGAATTCCGTTCCGGTGATGCCCAAAATTGCGTCCCGCGTTTTAACTTTCCGGCATGCTTGCCTGACTAGATTTTGTCCGACAATACAATTACCGTCATGAAACGGCTGCCATTGGTATCGGTAGCGGCCAAAAACACTTTGCACTTCATGATCTGAAACCGGAGTAAATGTTGAATTGGCGTCAAGTTGTATCAAAGAACCGTCTGGCATAGTAATATCAATCCGTTCATTATCATCCGATTGAATCGGTTTGCCTGAAGGCAGATGGTCATACTGGAGTTGTTTCAGTTGAAAAGAAGGAGTTGTTGCAAGTTTTCCCTGAGATGCCTGTTGCGTTCTGCCGGTTTGTGAGATGGCCATGCATTGCGGCCCAAAAACTCGTCCGATGGAAGTGGTGACTTCCAAACAAAAATTATTGCCTGAATCATAAAAATGAGTATAAACAAAAGCATTATTTTCGCCGTTTCTTACCAAACAATCATTGGACAAGTTTCTTAAAACGGAAAATCCCGGCTGTGCGCCAAAATACTTGCAGGCAGCCAGCGGTGTGGCAAAATCACTGATATTTTGAGCGTTGGCATTTCCTGCAAATAAAAGAAACGCTATAAACATTACTCCAACAATATATGTTTTTCTCATATTACTTGATATTAGTTAATGTATATAAAAAATTATTTAAATTGTCGTTTAAATTTATAGCATTATTTGACGATTCTTTCCGCTTTGTAGAATCCAAGTCCGGCTGACACGGTTCCTACGAATTTACTGGTATCCTTTATCGCAAACTCCCAGACTATTTGTTTATCCGGAGTGACTTCGATAATTTTTGTTGTAGTTGCGATCAACGTATTTCCATTTGACAAGCGATTAACATCTCTGACAGGCCATTGCTGGGGATCTGTCACCGTATATTCCCAAACAACATTTTCATTTTGGTCGATTTCAACCGCTTTTTCCGGAACTCCGTGGTTTGCAAATAATAAATTACCATTTTCAAGCAAAGCGGGATCATGCTGTTCAATCATGATTTCAGAACCTCGCGTTTTAACCACTGAGCCTTGAGGGTTTACTTCCACCACCATATTGAAATTTCTCGGACTCACCAGAGTATTTCCGCTAGCCAATCTGGAAACCGCATTTGTATGCGACCAGCCCTGATTTTGCTCGCTCAAGTATGGTTCGGCATTGAAATAATTTTTAGCATGCCAAGACCAGACAATTCCTCCCGCGGAATTAACTTCCACCACTTGAGGGTCAGTCATCAGATCATTATTTCCGAAAACAAAGATCGTATTCCCGTTTGCCAGTCTGTCGGCATCATGAGAAATTTTTGTCGTCTTGTAAGACCAAACGATTTGTTTGTCTCTGTTAACTTCATACACTCCGCTACCCGGACAGACAAAAAGAATATTGTCATTTGACAAGCGTTCAACATCAAATCCCGGGTTCGTGTAAGATTTCAAATCATCGGGGAGATTATATTCCCAGATAATTTCGCCCAGCATGTTTACCTCGAGTATTCTCGGCTTTGCGGTATTATGATTATCCGCGAACAAAGTCGTTCCATCCATGACTTTGGTTTTATCGTACACATTTAAACTGAAATCAGGATCAGCCGTGCCGCGTATCATTGTATCTTCCTCGGCAACTTCCGTTTTATCTTCCGAAGAAAACTTTTCGTTCACCGGAATCAAGTCTAAATTGGCGTTTGTAATGCCCAAACTTAAAAACCTCATAATCTGATATGCGGCTTCTCCGTCTTTCATGTAATATTTTTTCCCGTCTTTTGGATTCAAATACCAGGATTCTCCGTGCGATTCAACTTGCAATAATATTCTTCCCTTCAATCTATTTATCAAAGCTGTGTCATAAACCAATTTTCCTTCTCCCAACGGATTCGTGTTATTTACCAGAACTTCTTGGCCGTCTGATACGGAATCGCCGTCAGTATCCGCTTTGCCGGAATCTGTTTTCAATCCATCCTCCAATTGATCCGACAATCCGTCGCCATCAGTATCCGTATCGCTGAATCTCGTTTCAACGCCTACCGGTATTTTGTTTAAATCCGCATTTTTAATACCCAGTCCGAATTCTCTCAGCGCCGAATAAGCAACATCTCCGTCTTTCAAATAACTTCTCAGCAATGTCACCGGATCAACATACCAAGCTTCGCCGTTTTCTTCGACTTGCAATAAAATACTGCCGCTCAATCTTTGAGCCAATGTCGCGGCCGAAGCAACGGCTGTAATTCCCAATACTCCGACAATAATAACCACTAAAAATTTCTTTAGCATATACTTTTTATATTTAGTTTATAGTGATATTGTATCACCAAACAAAACAAAACAAAAATCGCATTGTCCTGGCAGGGGCGGTAGGAATCGAACCTACGCTAAAGGTTTTGGAGACCCTTGTACTGCCACTATACTACGCCCCCGCGAAAGCAATGCGATTTTTCAATCCTTTTTATTACAACTAAATATAAGTTATCATAGATTAATAATTTTTTCAATAATTTAAAAGTTCCAAAAAATCACTTTTTGCGGTATAATGTCTAAGTAAATAATTCCACAGAATGATCAAACGCAAAAAACCGCTGAGAAAAATCATTAGCTCGAAAATTGCAAAAATAATTTTAATTTCCGGCGGAGTGATTCTTACTTCCAGCATGTTTTTTATGTTTTATGTTGTCAGCGCTCATGAATCAACCGAAACAATCAAAGTTTTGGAAACCAGAAATGTCATCGCCACCGCATATTCCAGCACAGCCGATCAAACGGATTCCAGCCCGTGCATTACAGCCAACGGATTGAATGTTTGCGAAAACAATGAAGAAAATGTCATTGCCGCTAACTTTCTCTTCTTTGGAACAAAAGTGAAACTGCCTGAACTTTTCGGTGACAGGATTTTCATTGTTCACGATCGCATGCACAGCCGATTCGGCGGAAATCGAATTGACATCTGGATGACAGACAGACCAAAAGCAAAAGAATTCGGAGTAAAAAGAACAAAGATGGAAATTATTGAAATTGAGGGCGATGAAATTTATTAAATTTGCAAATAATATTACTTTCATTAAAATAATAGAAAAATAAATCAATCTTTTATGCTGGGTACACCATCGATGGAACCGTTGAAACCGACAATCTGCGATTCATCTTCTGGCAAAAAAATCAAGCCGGATCAAGAATTTTTGTCGGAAAAAGCAGCCGTCAAAGAACAATTATCAGCCGAAGAAATGGAAAAAATATTGGAAACAAGGGAAGTAATCAAAGAAATGGCGTTGGACGGCGGAGCGAATAAATCCGTTTGCATCAGATTAAAAGATGATGGGGACGCGATTTTCAAGCCCAAATCCGGAGAGAAAATAAAATTGAGATCCGGAATTGAAGCCGGTTCGTATTTTCAAAGGGAACGCGCCGCTTATCTGGTCAGCAAATACATGGGATTTGATTTTGTACCGCCGACCGTCATTCGAGAAGTCGGTAATGAGATCGGAAGCAGTCAGGAGTTTATTGCTGATGCGCAATTATATACTGAAAGGGTGAAACAAATTTCCTTTGCATTAGATTTTGATTATGATGTCGCGGATGAATATTTGTATTCTCAGATGGAGGGACAATTCATCAAATTATGGGTTTATGACATTGTCATTTTTAATAGCGATCGGCATGGGAATAATTTTTTGATAAAAGATAACAAGATTGTGCCGATTGATCACGGATTGTCCATGGGGGACTCGGGTCTCAAAACTTACTACTCATGTTATGATGAGCCAATACCTGCTGATGTGCAGGATCTTTTAGAAAAATTTTCCGAATCGACTGAAAGACAATCGCAATTAAAGCAAGAACTTTTAGAAATTCTGCCCGAGGAATTGGTGGCAAAATGTTTTGCGCGAATAGACAAAGTCACTCGAATTATAATGGACAAAGGCTGTATCCCGGCGGAAGAGGAGGAAAAGATCGATCCGTTTGATATTTCAGAACCATCGGGATTCGACGAGTTGTTTGATCTTGATTCATCTGATCGCGGTTCAATTTATTAATTACAAAAAATATGAAATACGTCAAAATCTATCGTCTGCAAAATGGAGGAGAACAAAAAGCAATCGTCGAATGCAAGTTGATTGATAATGAAGTTTCGATTGACGGTGATGCGAGTTTCGTTGAATCTCTGAAGCACGAAGGCATTATTGATTATTCAGCTGAAACGGGAAAGAAACTTTTTCCGGCTGATGGCTTGAAATTCATGGAACAATTGCAAAACAATTTCAAGTCAGGCTATCTGAATGCTTCCGCTGTTTTGGAGGAATAACCGGTTTGTGCAAAAATAATCCGCACTTGATTTTTTTTGTGAATCGATTTATAATTTTATGATAACAAATTCCAATAGCTAATATGAAATGCATTGTCTGTGAAAAAGAAATTTCAGCCGATGAACTCATTGAAAAACATGATGTGAATTTTTGCTGTGAGAATTGCGTTTCGGATTATGAGAAAAAGCTGGAAGAATTGTCATCTGTGGTGGATTGGGATAATTGCTGTTAATAATTCCCCTCAGTGTTTCAAGGTTATGAAAAATTTCATTTTGGAAAATAATGACGGAACGCCGTTCGATCTGTATCAATATCAGGGCAATGAAAATTTGCTCATGATTTTTTTTCGCGGAGCTTGGTGCAATCATTGCAAAAAACAATTGCGGGGAATCAATAATTTGTCCGCCTATTTTGAAAAACTCGGAATGAGGATTGTCGCGGTTTCCTCTGACACAAAGTTCAAATCCAGCTTGCTGAAGAATTTTTTAAAACTGAAATTTCCCGTAATTTCGGATTCGAACTTTGAAATTATTGACAGCTTTGATTTGCGCACTCGCTATAAAGAAGCTGAAGTGGCAAAACCGGCTGTGTTTATATTTTCGCCCAATCATGAAATTTTATTTCATTATATCGGAGAAAATTACGATGATCGTCTATCCGGCCGCGCGATTCTGCTGGAAGCGGAAAGATTGCAAAGAAATGGCTAAAAAAACTAAACTACTGTAATTTCCGCCAAAAGAAGGGACAGTGGGGCAATGCCTTTACTGTCCTTTTTTTTTGGTTTATAATGATTTAATCCTATGAAATTAAGCCTTTTCAACTACAATCTTCCCGAAGCGCTGATCGCGCAAAACCCCGCATCGCCTCGAGATCACTCTCGCTTGCTGGTTTATGACAGAAAAAAAGAAAAGATAATTCACGACAATTTTTTCAATCTGCCGAAATATTTATCATCCGATGATATTCTCGTTTTCAATGATTCAAAAGTTTTTCCAGCACGGTTAAAGGGAAAAAAGAAAACCGGAGGAAAAGCTGAGATATTATTGCTAAAAGAATTCTCCGGCGGTGATTGGGAATGTCTGGTCGGCGCGAAAAAACCTAAAATCGGAACAATTATATTGTTCAAAAATAAATTGTCAGCTGAAATTATTTCTAAAAATGAAAACAAAAGCTGGAATGTTAAATTCAATTTCAGCGGAAACGAATTGAAAAAAATAATTTATAAGATCGGTGAAATGCCTTTGCCTCCATACATTGACTCAAAAAGCAAAAAGTCAAATCTGCAAAAACAATATCAAACGATTTACGCCAAGAAAACCGGATCTGCCGCCGCGCCAACCGCCGGATTGCATTTTACCGAAAGATTGATGAAAAAAATAAAAAAAACCGGCTGCCAAACGGAATTTGTCACCTTGCATGTCGGGCTGGGAACATTCAATCCTGTAAATACGGAAAACATTGAAGATTACCAAATTCACAAAGAATGGGTGAGCGTTGACAAAAACACAATTAAAAAACTTTTACTTGCGAAAAAATCAGGAAAAAGAATCGTTGCCGTTGGAACAACTTCGGTTCGAACTTTGGAATCATTGTTTTCCGAAAAACCTGATGTTAATAAAAATTTTGAAAAAAATGTTGATATTTTTATTTATCCCGGATACAAATTCAAATTTGTGGACGCAATGATAACCAATTTTCATTTACCGAAATCTTCTCTGCTCATGCTTGTTTCCGCATTTACGGGAAGAGAACAAATTTCAAAACTATACAAAAAGGCGATCAAACTGAAATACCGATTTTTCAGTTTTGGCGACGCTATGTTTTTGCAATAATGCGACTATTGACAAAATTCAATTATCAAGCTATCATATAAAATCGTCTCGGCCATATTCGGCCATATAAGGAGGGGGAAATGTCTAGAATCCTTTTCGTCGACGATTGCGAAGACACTTTGGAAATTTACAAAATGCTGTTCGAGCAGGACGGCCGGGAGATTTTCACTGAAATCAATCCGGAAATTGCGTTAAATCGAATTCTTTCGGAAAATTTCGATCTTGTTGTCACTGATCATGAAATGCCGGGAATGACCGGAGAAGAATTGATCAAAAAAGTTCATTCTGAAAATCCGAATCTTCCATTTATCATGGTTTCCGGCAATCCGCCGGAAGAAGCTCTTGATTGTCTCGTTTTTTTGAAGCCGGTTTCCATTGAATCGCTTGAAAACGCGATCAAGCGACTTCTCAACGAATAAAACCCGAACAGCGGTTCTCCGCGGAGAATCGCTGTATTTAATTTCAAATTTTGATATAATTAACAAAACATCAAAGTTTATTTTAATCATTAATGAAAAAATTTATGTCGCCGATAATCTGCGTGGATGATCAAATGGGAATAATGCAGGATCGCTATACTGCTATTTGTGAATTTCTGGGCGGAAAATGTCTTTACTTTGAAAATCCGGAAAAAGCGCTCGAAGAAATAAAAAAAGGCGTTGAAGTTGAATTGGTAATATCTGATTTTACTTTGCCTGAAATGAACGGAAACGAGTTGATTGAAAAAATTAAAAAGTTCAATCCTGAAATCAAATGCGTTATTTTTTCCGCCTCTCCGCCCGCACAAAGTCCGGCTGACGCTGTTTTCCAAAAGGCGAGTGGCGACAGACTCAAGGAAATCGCCGAAGAAATCAAAAAAATGCTAAATTAAGAAATTAGAGCAATGGAATCGGCCATTGCTCTTTTCTCTCTCTTTTTGTTATAATGAACATAGAAAAATTAATTGTTTTTTTATGAATTTTAATGATAGCGAAAAAAGGGAATTGCTGGCTTTCGCGAGGCGAGTTCTCGAAAAAATTGTCAAAGAAGGCGACAAATTGGAAGAAGAATGCCTTGATTCTCATTTTATGCAAACTGCGGGCGTTTATGTTTTCCTGTATCAAAACAATGAAACCGTCGGTTTTGCCGGCTATGTCATTCCAACGGTTTCAATCTGGGACGCGATAGCGGAAAATGTAATTTCCGCCGGCACGCACAATCTGGGGAAAAGCGATATTTTGCCGGAAGATCTGGCTGGCATCAAAATTGAAATCGCGATTTTATCAGTGCCGAAAGAATGCTCATTCGAAGAAATTGAAGAAAACAAAGATGGTGTAATCGTGGAACAAGGCCGATACAAAGCCACTTTTCCGCCGCAATTCTGGAAAGAATTTCCAGCCAAAGAAGAATTCCTAACCAATCTCTGCGAAAAAGCGAAAATCGAGCCTGACGCGTGGAAGAACTTTTCAACAAAATTATACAAGTATGGAGCAATTATCTTTAATGAGTAATCTTTCTTCAAAAAAAACTATGAAAAACAATTATATCAAAGATTTGCAATTCAAGGACAAATTGAGTGCAGAACAATTTGCGGTGAAAAATGTGAAAAACGGAAAAACAGCCAATGGCCGCGATTTTATGGATTTGATTCTGGTAGACTGGACAGGGGAAATAACCGCGAAAATCTGGGAAGACGCTCTGCCGAATTGCGCGGTTCCAAAGGTTGGCGAGATTGTTGAAATAAACGGAACAGTGGAAGAATTTCGAGACAAACAGCAATTAAAAATAACTTTTTTGCAAAAAGCGGAAAAATACGATTTGGCGGATTTTCTGCCGAAAACGGAAAAAAACATTGAAGAAATGTGGCAAACGGTTCAACAAAAAATAAACGGCATTGAGGACAAGAAAATTAAAGAATTGCTGAAATATTTTTTTGATGACAATGAATTGGCCGAAAAATTCAAACAAGCTCCGGCAGCTGAAATGATTCATCACGCTTATGTCGGAGGACTGCTGGATCATTCGTTGGAAATGCTGACAATCGCCGAAAGCGTGCAAACCGTTTTTCCGAATTTGAACAATGATTTGCTGACTTGCGGAATTTTGCTTCATGATATCGGAAAGTTGGATGAGCTGGCAATGAATCACGTGATTTATCGCACGATTGAAGGAAATTTGCATGGACATATCAGCATCGGCGCGATCATGGTCGGCAAGGCGATCGAAAAAATCGGAAATATGAAAGTCGAAACAGCCAATCAAATTATTCATATGATTCTGAGTCATCATGGAGAATTGGAATTCGGCAGTCCGGTAAAACCAATGACAAGAGAAGCGCTGGCTCTTCACTTTCTGGACAATCTTTCGACAAAAGTGAAAGTCGCTGACAAAATAATTTCCGATAATCAAAATAATGACGCTGATTTTTCCGAGAAAAATTTCGCACTTAATTCCAGAGTGTATTTGAAATAACTATGCCTGACATTTTCGGTTATGAAAATGAAAAATTGAACATCATCATGCTGAACATGTCAACTTTTTATGATTGGGAGCATGGAATTTCCAATCGCAATTTGAATATTCTCCGTTCGCTCGAAAAGAACGAACAAATAAACAAAATAATCGCGGTTGATTTCCTGCCGATGAATTTCCGCAAAGCGGTAAAACATTATTATCAAAATATTTTAAAACAAATACGAACATCGGAAATTGTTTTCGGAGATTTGACGAGCGCGTGTTATCAAAAGACGGCCAAAGTTTTCGCTTACACAACGGTTGATTCGATTTTTTCCATGAATATTGTTGTGAAGGAATTGAAAAAAATAATCAAGCGAATGAATTTGCAAAATGTAATCATCTGGTCGTACAATCCCATGTTCATTGATTTTATCGGCCGATTGGACGAAAAATTGTTTGTATTCGACACTGTGGACAATTGGTCTGAACATCCGGGCTACACAAAATTGCTGGCAAAGGAAAAACTTCTGGCCAATTATCGAAAAATCGCGCAGGAAGCTGATGTTATTTTCACGGTTTCCGAAGAATTGCTGGCGTTTTATGAAAAGATGAACCGCACGCACGATGTTTCCTGGATTCCGAACGGAGTGGATTTGGAACATTTCACAAATATTGAAAACTTGGAAAAAGAAAATGAATTAACGAAAATCGGAAAACCCATAATCGGTTATCTGGGAACGATTCAGGACAGAATCGACTTTGATCTCATTGCCGAGATCGCGAGAGAACATCAGGACAAAATAATCGCGCTTTGCGGTCCGGTCTGGGCGACTGTGCAAAAGGAAGTTGATGAAAAATTGAAAAAATTCGACAATATAATTTTCACCGGAAGAGTGGCTCTGGAAAATGCGCCGAGCTATATCACTCAATTCAGCGTTGCGATAATTCCGCACAAGATCGACGCATTCATAAAATCAACCAATCCAATGAAAATGTACGAATATCTCGCCTGCGGCAAGCCGATAGTTTCGACCGAAGGAGCGGGGATTGATATGTTTTCCGATTTTATTTATATCGCTAAAAATAATTCTCAATTCATTCAATATATCGAGCAAGCGATTTCCGATGATTCCTTCGGCAAACAATCGCTGAGAAAAGAAATTCTAAAAGAACATACTTGGGAAAAAAGAACGGAGCGAATGATGTTAGAAATAAATGAAAAATTAAAATAAAAAAAGTTCGGCTGCGTTGCAGTCGAACCGAATCATTTGCGTTCAGCCGGCTATTTTTTCAAGGAAAAAACTTTTCTATCCCAGACAAAGAATTCATTATCACCGGTTGTCATATTGAAGACGAATTCGCCGAGAGGTGTTTTTCTCGCCAGATTTATTCGTCTGAAAATTGGAACTCGCATTCTTTCAGCTGATTCCGACAGAAAAAACTGAGCGCTGTTGACATCATTGAATATGACACTCGTCATGGAATATATTTCCGTTGCATCGATCATAGTTGTCTGTTCGCCGGTGGCAAGACTTGCCACATGGACTACATTGGGAAATTCCGTATCCTCCTGAATTCTCATGAAGGCTTCTGCTGACTTCCCCGGTCGGACATCCCTTCCGCTGACAAAACAATGCGAATTCTCGAGCATTTTGAGCTGCATTACGACCTCCTTGCGCGAGTGACGAGCGTTATAAGATAATAAAATATGATTGAAATTTTGTCAATCCTTGAATTTTTTACTCTTGTGAAAATAAAAAAAGCCCGACTGCGTTGCAATCGGACAATCAATTGGATCTATCGGGAAAAAGCCAGAACTTCCGTCTCTGACCGGAAAAGAGCGTAAACTCCCTCGGAAAAATTCCATGCGTTTCTCACGCCAGCGTTTGTTTTCTCTTTCGACAACTTTCTGAAAAGCGAAGCCGCTTCATGATTTGCAACGACCGACAGCGGTACGAACATTTGCGAATGCTTGACTTCTTTGAAATTCATTCTTTTCAATGGGAAAACTATAACGCCGCCGAGCATAGCTTCCATTATTCCGTTTGACTGATTTTCAGAGAGAAACCATTTTCCTGAAATCTCAAAGAACCGATACACGCTCGCGCTCACTCCCGGATTAACATCTTTCGTTTTGATAAAATAATCTTTAACGGAAAGCTTACGGATTTCCATTTTTCACCTCCCTGAACGCATTGAATCTTAATATAAATTAGCACAACAGATTTGATCTGTCAACCGTAATAAATCGGGTATAATAAAGCAAAAGGCACAAGTATAATAGAGTTATAGGAAAAAAACATAACTCAAAAACTTATGCCTAATGCAAAAGCATTATCTCAGTTTCCCAACGAAAAACAAGTTTTGAGGGAACTGCAAAGAATTATTTTTGGAAAACATGTTAAATGTCCGCATTGCCAGCGGCAAATATATGTGATTGAGTTAAAAAAAAATCGGCTGTGGCGTTGCCGAAAATGCCGTAAAAGATTTAGTATTACCAGCGTAAATTGGTTGAAGGGCATGAAGATTTCCGGAACAAAATTATGGATGTTGGTATGGTGCTGGCAACAAAAATTGGGAGTGCTTCAAGTCTCGGGTTTGTGCTTAACATCCATTCCGACGATTCGAAGATACTATGAGCTATTTCGTGATAATTTACAAATAAATTGTGATGATATTATTCTCGAAGGCATAGTGCAAATGGATGAAATGTTTGTTAAAGGAGCTTTCATTTTAGGAGCAAAAGACATTATACGAAAACGAATTAAAATGAATGTGGTGTTTAAGAAATCACCTGAAAAACATGATGCTATGAATATGATATTTCAACATGTAAAACCCGGTTCAACTTTATTTACCGACGGCAGTAAGATTTATCGGAAAAGTGAAGATTGGTGGCCGATTACGCATAAATCCGAATGTCACAGTAAATTTGAGTTTAGTCAGACTTCGGAAGTGGAAGGAATGTGGGGCGTTCTCAGGACTTTTATCAGAAGAATGTATCATCATGTCACACTGAAAAAATTGGTCAAAATTATCGCTGAATTTGAAGCCCGTTTTTCATTCAAAGAATTATTCAAATATGCGCTTAATTTCCTTAAAAACTCATTATCCTCTGTTCCTCTTGCTTTCTAATACCCAATAAATCAAGAACAATTTTAAAAAAAATATGAAATTATCAATCATTACTGTAAACTGGAATGTGTGCGACCTGTTGTCAAAACTGCTGGATTCGATTTCTTATTTTACCGCCGGAATTGATTATGAAGTGATTGTTGTTGACAATGATTCGAAAGACGGATCAGCGGAGCATTTGAAATCCAGATATGCAGACCGGATCGAATCCGGCAAATTGAAAATCATTGAAAATAAATACAACGCCGGATTCGCCAAAGCGAACAATCAAGGCTTGCATGCGGCAAAAGGGGAATATGTTCTTTTCATGAATCCGGACATGGAACTCCTGGAAAACAGCTTTCCAATGCTCGTTGATTTCATGGACGGACACGAACATTGCGGGATTTGCACCTGCAAACTGCTGTACAAAGACAAACAGCTCCAGCCGAATGTGAAGGGTTCGCCGACTTTGTGCAGTCAAATCTTAATTCTTTTGAAATCGCATCATTTTTTGTCTGACATTACATGTCTGAAAAAATATTTGATGAAAGATTTTAATTATGAAAAACAGGCTGATGTCGATCAAGTCATGGGCGCGTTTGTGTTTACCAGAAAAAATCTGATGGATTCCATTTCCGGCTGGGATGAGGATTATTGGCTGATGTGGGAAGATGTCGAGCTCTGCGCAAAAGTGAAAAATCTCGGATATGATATAATTTATTCACCGGCGACCGCTGTCATTCATTATGAAAGCAAATCTTTCGAACAAGTGCCGAGTCTCAAAAAACAAAAAAGATTCAATCGCGGAATGCTGATTTATTTCAAAAAGCATCAACCGTTCATCAAATACTTTATTTTAATTTTATTCCAGCCGATCAGCTTTTTGCTCGCGGCCATTACACAATTATTAAAAATTAAACAGCGCCCGCAGTCGCGCATTTGAAAATTATGCTCATTATCACAAACAATCGATTTGATCTGCAGTCAACCGTTGATGTACTCAATCATGACAAACTTCTGCCGGATCTGCTCGAAGCGATTGAAGATTACATTATCAACAGCAAAGTTGAAGCGGTAATAAACGGAGTGAGAACTCATGTCATGCATGTTTCGGGATTTGCGCAAACGCATCATTTGAATTTGGCGAAATATCTCAATTCCCATGTCTTGCATGGATACAGCGCGCGAGCGAATATGGCAAAAGGGCATTTTGCCAATTTTCCGCTCCTGCACTATTGGCTGGAAATCGAAAACATGATTTTGGATATCGCGATCAGGCAATTCATCGGCAAACCGATTGATTTTCCCGAGCTCATGATTCCGCTCCTCGAACGGCATTGCTTCATTTCCGACAACGAACAAAATTTCATTTATCGCCAATATCGGAAAATCCGATGAAAAAAATATCAACTCAGGGAAAATATTTTCGTCTGACATCGCTCTTCATTCTTTTGGCTGAATTGCTTTCTTTTTTTTGTTATTCGCTGAACAATTTTATTGATCTGTATTCAATCGCGTTTGCATTGATTGTTTTGCTCGTTTTTGCCGTCAGCCTGAAAAATCCCGAATACGGTTTGTTCGCCGCTCTGACAGAACTTTTCATCGGATCAAAAGGCCAGCTTTTCAGCGCAAACATTTTCGGCGCAACCGTTTCAATCCGCATTGGAATATTTTGCGCGGTTCTAATCGCTTGGATTATTTTCGCGATCAGAAAAGGATTGCTCAAACAAGTAAAACAAATTTTTATTGAAAACAAAATATTGATTGTGTTATCGGCAGTTTCCATTTTCGCGGTAGCAATGGCATTGTTCAGAGGTAATTCGCCGACAAATATTTTTTTTGATTTTAACGCGTGGCTGTATTTCTTGTACATATTTCCTTTACTGACAATTTTCAAAAAACCCGAACAACTAAAAACGCTTTTCCAAATTTTCACCGCTTCAGTCGCTTCGGTTGCAATCAAATCATTGATCTTTCTCTATATTTTCTCGCACAATTTTCCGATCATTATTGATTTTTACAAATGGGGGAGAGACACGCGCTGGGGCGAGTTCACGCTTGTTTCCGGAAATTTTTTTCGCATTTTTTCCCAAGCGCAAATTTTCGCTTTGCTCGGATGCTGTATTTTAATCGGCTATATTATTTTCAAAGAAAAATTTAATTTTAAAAAAGATTGGTCATATCTGATTGTTATATTGCTGTCAGCGTCAACAATAATTCTCAGCCTTTCGCGCAGTTTCTGGCTCAGCCTGGCCGGCGCTGCTGCTCTTTTAACTTTTTTCTTTTGGAAATATAAATTTTCATTCAAACGAATAGCCATAAATTTCTCCGGAATAATTTGTCTTGTTGTTTTGGCGATTTTGCTTGTGTTGGGAATTGTAAACTTTCCTTTGCCAAAAGTTATGTCAGCTGATTCGTCATCGCTCCTCAAAAGCCGGCTGAATATGGATGAATCAGCCGTATCATCGCGCCAAAGCCAGCTTTTGCCGCTCTTGCAAGGAATTAAAACTCATCCGGTTGTCGGATCCGGCTGGGGAACGACTGTCACTTATGAAAGTTCTGATCCGCGCATAAAAACGATTGACAATCCGCTAGGAAAATACACGACTTATTCTTTTGAACTCGGTTATCTGGACATGATTTTAAAAATAGGAATTTTCGGAGTTCTGGTTTATTTGATTTTCATCTGGTCCATCGCCCGAAAAATTTTTCTTGTCTGGAACAAAAAAACAGACCGCTCAAATCGCGCCCTGCTCGCCGGCTTGTCCCTCGGATTGGCCGCGCTGGTCATTGTTCATATATTCAGTCCGTATTTGAATCATCCGTTGGGAATCGGCTATTTGCTGTTAATTCTGGTTTTCGTTCAACTTATTTCTACTGCAAATTCAATCAGTTTAGAATAGCGCCGATGAAATTCCGATATCCATTGATGAAATTTTTTATATTGCACTGATTCTTTCCTTCCAGTTTCAATTCGAGAATTTCAAGATTTCCGCTTCCGCATTTTACAAATACATTTTTATCTTTTTCAAAAGCTTGTCCGATCGCAATTTCTTTTTTTGTCTCAAACTCCGCCAGCCGGCAAATCATCAGCTCCAATTTTTTTCCGGAAAAAAAAGTATAACTGCCGGGCCATTTTGCAAACGCGCGAATTTGATTATTGATTTCCAAGGCGCTTTTGTTCCAATCTATTTTCCCATCTTCTTTTTTTATCTTTCGGCAGAATGTCGCGCTTTCATTATCTTGTTTTTTCAATTCGATCTCATTATTCAAATATTGCGGAATTATTTCCGCTAAATATTCCGCGCTTATTTCCGCCAATCTTTTTGACAAGGAAATAAAATTATCAGTCGCATCAATCTCAACTTTTTTTTGCGCCAGAATGTCGCCGCTGTCCATTCCTTCATCCATTATAATTATAGTAATTCCCGTTTCTTTTTCATTTTCCATGAGCGCGGTTTGAATCGGCGATGCGCCGCGGTATTTCGGCAGAATTGATGGATGAACATTGATGCATTTGTTTGCCGGCAAATCCAATATTTCCGGCGGCAGAATTTTTCCGTAAGCCGCGACTACAATCAAATCAGGTTTTAATGATTTTATTTTTTCAATGAATGTTTCATCTATTTTTTTCGGCTGAAAACAAAAAACATTATGTTGCTCGGCAATGATTTTCGTGGGCGGGGGAGCGAGCTTTCTGTTTCTGCCTTGCTGTTTGTCCGGCTCGGTCGCCAAAGCCAAAACATTGAAGTTTTCAATCAGACGAATAAAAATCGGAACTGAAAATTCCGTTGAACCGAAAAAAATAATTTTTGTTTTTTCATTGTTTGCTTTCATCTTTTTGCTGTTCTGTTTTTGTAAACTTTTTCACCTTGTCAATGAATAAAATTCCGTCAAGATGATCAGTCTCATGCTGAATCACTCGCGCCATCAATCCATTGGCTGAAATTTTCATTTTTTCTCCTTCTTTGTTATAAGCTTCAACCACAATTGAAATATTTCTTTTCACCAGTCCGTAAATTCCGGGAATGCTCAGACAACCTTCTTCTCCCATCTCTTTTCGCCATGATCTTTTTTTGATTTCAGGATTGATGAATTCCATGACTCCGTCTTTCAAACTTATTACAAAAATACGAACCGTTTGTCCAATTTGCGGAGCGGCCAGCCCGATTCCGTCTTTTTTTATCATGGTTTCAGTCAAATCAGAAACAAAAGCCTGAATTTCCTTAGACTTTATTTTATCTAAATTTACTTTTCTCGAAATCTTTCTTAAAGTTGGATCAGGATTGATTAAAACTTTTCTAATCATAAATTTGGTTACATTAAATCCAGCTTATTATAACAGATTTGCCGGTTCTCTGTCAATGCTCCAATGTTGAGGCAAATCAACAAAAATTTCCTTTTCACGCTCTTCCGGCAAATCAGGCAAGAAAATGGCTATTTGATAGCGATATCTTTTTCTGATTTTCTTCAGGTAATACAAATACGGTTCAATAATCATTCCTTTTTCCGCTTTTACTTTCGGTTCCAGCAACTGAAAAATCCGTTCCGCTTCTTTTTCGCAAACAGACAAATCATGATGCTGGAAAAATATTTTTATCAAATTTCTGAATGGAGGATAATTGAAATCTTTTCTCAGTTCGATCGCGTCCTTGTAAAATTTAGGAAAACCGTCATTCAAATATTTAAAAGCCGGATTTTCCGTAAAACATGTTTGCACAATCGCTCGAAGCGATCGACCGCAACGGGCGCGCGAAATCAATTCTGAAATCCAGCTGAATAATTTCCAGCTCGAATTGAAATCAGCCAAGTACGCGAGACTGTCAACATAAACGAGTCCGAGCAACTTTATATTTTTAAGAACATCGTTTCTAATGTTCGCGCCGGTGGAAAGAATGATTTGCGCTTCAATCGAAGCATTTCCGTTTTCATCAATTTCAGCGATCGCGCAAGAAAATTTTTCTCGCAAAATTTTTTTGATCTGATTCAATCCGATTCCCAGAGCTTTCATGTTCGTTCCTCCGCAAGACGGACAGCGCAAATGAATCGGTTCGCTGTGTTTGCAATGACGGCAGACCAGCTCTGATTCATTTTCAACGATCAACGGCAGGGAACAATGCGGACATTTCAATTCAAAGGCGCAATCTTTGCAAAAAAAGTAGCTGAACATTCCTTTTTTGTTTACAATGAGCAATGCTTTTTCTTTTTTCCGCATTGTTTCCTCAATCGCGCCGAGCAAACGATCGCTCAGATAGGTGAATTCATTTCTTCTTTCTTCTTTCAAATCAATTATTTCCGCGAAATCATTTTTCAACGCGCCAAGGGAAATGGATTGATATTTTTCTTGCGCCGCTATATATGCGTCTTCGATTCTGGGAGTAAGACTGCTTAAAATTAATTTACTTCCCGTCAATTCGCTGATTTTCCTTGCCGCGGTTGTCGTCCGATATCGCGGAGTCTGATCCCATTGTTTGTAATCTTCGCTGTGCGCGTCATCCACAATAATGAATTCAGGCGAATGAAGCGGAGCAAATACAGCGGATCTGGTGCCGAGAATGATTTGCTTTTCATTATTCTTAATTTTATTCCACATTTCCAAATACAAATTTTTCGAAGTATAAAATTCATTATTCAAAATAACTGTTTGCTTTTTCAATTTCTCATTCAACATCAAATTAAATTCTTCCAGCTTGAATTTTTGCGGAAATAAAATTAAAATTTGTTTTTTACTTTCCATCGCCCGTTCGCAAAGAGCGAGAAAAAAAGAAAACTTCAAATTTAAATCATGCGGAAAAAGCAAATAATTTTTATTTTTCGAATCAAAAACTTGTTCAGCCAGCTTCCTTGAATTTTTCCCGATTGTAATATTGGTAAATTTCAAATAACTTGTTTTTTCCGTAGCAGAACTTTTTCGCTTCGGTATTTCCGGCAAAATCAATTTCAGGGTTGAAGCCGGAGAATAATAATAAAAAGAAGAAAACCATTTTATAAATTCCATTTGAAAGGGGAGCAAGCACCCGATTTTCTTGTCAATTCCAGCAATCTCCTTGGTTGATTCAAATGAAGTTTTCTCATCAATAAAAGCGACCGCGCCTTTTATCAAACGCGTTTTCATGGGAATATCGACAATCGTGCCGATTGAAATCGCTGATTGCAAATCTGCGGGAATATAATAATCGAAATATTCGATATTCCGCGGCAATTTCATAAATGGATAAACATGCGCGACTTTTGGCATAAATTTTCTTATTCGAAAATAATCGTTTCCATCGGTAATGAAAATCATCATAAGGAACAAATATTTTTGTTCCCTGCGATACGATTTCATTTTTATAATATCGACAATCCGACAAAAAAACCGCCAAATGGCGGCGGTTTTCATTTTATTTGAATTTCGCCTCTGCCACCAGATAACCGACGCCGAACGGCGATTCATAACTCAGCACTTCAAATTCATAATTCATTTTCTTTATCGCGCCGAGCAAGATTAAAATCGAACGCAATCCGCATTCTGCCGCGTCATCGACAAGATCGGATTCCATATTCATGATTCCATCAACATTTTTCTTTTTCAAAAATTGAATTATTTTTTTATCGAATTCTTTTGCTTTGGGCGAAAATCCGGCGGGCGCGTTCATTGACAATCGGTGAGAAAGATCGCCGCTCGCGATAATCGCGCATCGTTTATCCAATGAAAACACCGCTTCTTTTATGGCCTCTCCGAATTCAATATGCTTCTGATTACTTTGATACGAATAATTTATCGGAACAATTCTCCGACTCGCGTTTTTTCTTGTTAAATAATACAGAGGAATAGAAGCTCCATGATCCAAATTTTCATCGGAAATCAATTGAACCGGCAATTTTGTTTCGGTTTTGCTTTTCAATTCATTGATAAATTGCAAATCAGCTTTAAATTTCATCTCAGTGCTGAAATCTCCAAATTTTTCAAAGCGCGCAATGTAATTCTGATGAGTGTTGATCGTAAATGAATCAAAACTTATTTCTCCATGTGGAGAAATTACAATAATCGTATCAGGCGCCGCCTGATTCAGATCTTCTTCCAATATATTGAATGCGTTGATTGTTTTGTCCAACTTTGCCATGTTTTCCTTTCCGATTGACGGAATGAGCAATGGCGGATGGGGGACAATGGCGCAAAATACCAGCATATCAATCCAATTATTTTAATTCATTAACCTCAGATCATCTTGCGCTTAATTTTTCAAAAAGTCCAGATCGACCGTATCTCCGAGCGGAATATTGGTCAATGACTTTGGATCAACCACGCGAATATTTTTCCATTTATATCCCAATTTTTCAAAAACTTCTCCGGAATAAATCGGCCGTTTCGTTTCATTTGAGATTACATACACTGTCGCCGCGTCAGTCGGCTTTACCAATTCTCCTTCTTTTATTCTCACGCTCCCGAGCCGCTGATATTTTTCCAATTCTTCCGGAGTCACTCGCGTAATCGGATATTTGGGGAAATTAATTTTCAAAATATCTTTGGTAATAATCGGATATTTGTAGCCGTCTTGCACTAAAAATACGCCGCCGGTTATTTTGTCCTGAAGCAGAGCGCCTTCCGGATATGAAGTGTCCAGCTTTATCTCTTCTCCGACTTCAAAATTTCCCACTTCAGCCTCTGTAATATCTTCAAATTCTTCAGGATTGAATCCCAGCGTTCTGAGCACTTCCTGCGATTCGAATTTTCTCAATTTGTCATCAACTACCAGATACACATTTCCCGACGGTGATTCGAGAATTGAATAATTTGAAAATTTTATTGATTTTCCGATTTCATATTTTTCCAATTCATTTTTTCCGACAACAATCAATTTTGTAATGTCATATCGGGATGTGAGCGCGCCCTTGGTTGTGAACGGCCGTCGCTGTCCGCCTTTAATCAGCCAAATTCCTTGTTCGCCTTCAGCCTGCAACAAAGTTCCGTCAGGATAAATCTGATTGAACCAGCTGTTCCATATTTTCCAAAAATTATAATTGCCGTGAATGTGCGGAGTGAAATTGTACAAATTCGCGGTCGCTTGATTTTTGATTGTCACATCATGTCCGTCAATCACATAATTTTTTCCCGGAGTTTTCAGCCATCCGTTGTTCGTATTTTCAATATACCAGCGATTCGCGCCGGCAGTGCTGTCAACCTGCGTGCCGAACCCTTTGAACAATAGTATTGCCGGATCATTGACCGAGCAATCATCGCAAACGCCATAACCCATGGCCCAATCGTATTGCGACTGTTTTGGCGCGGAATCTTCGACAAGGCTTTGTTCTTTTTGCAGCATTGTCAATAAAAATTTCGGACTGATTTTATTTTCCTGTCCCGCTTCCCAGATGATTTCAGCCGCTGTTTTTACAATGCCGTCCTTGTCCGGCGCGGTAAAAGTCGCCAATGTGCCGGTTCTTCTATCCAAAAATGTCTGAACATCAGTACAGCTCATTGATGAATAATCGGTCATATCCAAATCGGAAATAATATACCCATTGTCAAATTCCATGGCAAAAGCGCCAATGCTCGGAATTATTCCAAACATCAGCGAAAACGCTAAAATAAAAGAGATTTTTTTGAACTTTTTCATATGTAATTATTATAGCAAAAAGGGGATTGGCGGGCAAGCATTTTCATTCTCTCGAACTCCGAGAGATTAGCTTGCAGCTGATTCCCGACGCTGGCGGGATGAATAGCTTCTTAGCTATTTGATATTTTGTTACATATAAAAAAACGGCCGTATTTTACGACCGCGCTTTCCGCTTGACTTGATTACAGGTTTGCGGCTTCCGCTTTGCGAAAAAATTCTTCCGCATCTGCCAACGCACTGCAATACGTTCCCATCATTGCCTTCACCTCATCTTCGCGATTCTTCTTTCCCGTCAAATATGCGATATCATGGCAGAGTCTGGCCGCGGTTTCAATGCATCTGTCACTTTCCAAAAGCATTCGCCGGCTGTCGTCGGCAGTTGACGCTCTGGCAACCAAATTGTTGTATTTGTCCACCAGATTGCGAAGATTCCAATCCAGATGAAATTTTTCATCGGTTTTTCGTTTTTTCAGTCCGATTGTTTCATAGATGAACAAAATGCCAAGAATGAAGGACATGGCAATGATTTCTCCATAAAAAAATTGAATGTCCATATTTCCAGAAATGACCAAATGGTATGAAACGAATATCAGCAAAACATAAAGCGCATTGATGACCATCATGTTGATAAAAAAATTCCGCCTCTGCCGGCTCACACCATCTTCGTTTGTTTTTGTGACCTTTTGAAAATATTCCTTTTTGCGCAAAAACGGATATTCCAGATGCGTATGCGGTGTTTTCATGGCGACCTCCTCGCTTGGGTTGAAAGATCAATTAACAAAATATATCAGATGCACTTTGTTTTGTCAAGCGTTAAAAAATCCGGCGGCTAGCCGGATTTTTTGCGATTAATTCTGTTGAAATATTACTTTGCCATTATAATCCACCAAAACTTTGTCTTTTATTTTTCCCTGAACAATGCGCATTGCCAATTCATCGAGAATTTTATTTTGAATTACACGCTTTAGCGGGCGAGCGCCGAACTGCGGATCATATCCTTCGTTTGCCAGCATTTCTCTCGTCTCTTTTGAAAATTCAATTTCAATATCTTTTTTCGCCGCACGCTCCGCCACTTTTTCCAATTGCAAATCAACGATTTTTCTGATTTCGTTTTTGCCGAGAGCTTCGAAAATTATCACTTCATCGATTCGATTCAAAAATTCGGGACGGAAATTGTCCTTTAATATTTTCAAAATTTTATCATCATTTTTTTCTTTGATGGAAATTTCATCCGAACCAAAACCAATGTCGCTCTTGTTCAGCGAATTGAGAATCACATCGCTTCCTATATTTGATGTCATTATAATTATTGTGTTTTTGAAATTAACGGTTCTGCCTTTCGCGTCAGTCAATCGTCCGTCATCGAGCAGTTGCAATAAAACATTGAAAACTTCCGGATGCGCTTTTTCAATTTCATCAAACAAAACAACAGAATACGGACGCCGGCGAATCTGCTCGGTCAGCTGTCCTCCATCGTCAAATCCGACATAACCCGGAGGAGAGCCGATCAGTTTTGAAACCGAATGTTTTTCCATGAATTCCGACATGTCAACCCGGACAATCGATTCTTCATTGTTGAACATGAATTCAGCCAGCGCTTTTGCCAATTCGGTTTTTCCCACTCCGGTAGGACCGAGAAAAATGAAAGATCCGATCGGACGATTTTCTTCGGAAAGTCCGGCGCGCGATCGCCGCAAAGCATTGGCAACCGCTGTGATTGATTTTTTTTGTCCGATGACGCGAAGCGCCAATTCTTTTTCAATAAACGCCAATTTTTCCATTTCGCTTTGCAGCATTTTCGATACCGGAATTCCGGTCCAGCGCGCCACCACGTTTGCAATGTCCTCGGCAGTCACTTCTTCCTTTAAAATCTGCCGTCCGCCCGGACCGCTCTGAACTGTTTTTAATTTTTCCTGAAACTCTTTTATTATTTTTTCATTTTCCGGAATTCGGCCGAAACGGATTTCCGCCACGCGGTCATATTCTGATTTTCTTTCCAGAATATCAGCTTCTTGTTTCAATCGGTCAATTTCTTTTTTCGCGTCATGAATTTTCCCGATGATTTCTTTTTCTTTGCGCCAATGTATTTCCAAACGGTTTGACTGCTCCTTCAATTCTTCCAATTCTTTTTCAATTTCACGAATCTTGTGTTCGGTTGTTTCCGTTTTTTCTCTGGCAATGGCTTGCTTTTCAATTTCCAGCTTCATGATTTTTCTTTTGAATTGATCAAGCTCGGTCGGCAAACTGTTCAATTCGATTCGAAGAGCGGAAGTAGCTTCGTCAACAAGATCAATCGCTTTGTCCGGCAAAAATCTCTCGGTAATATATCGTTCGGAAAGATTGGCCGCTTCCACAATCGCTTCATCGGTAATGCGCACGCCGTGGTGAACTTCATATTTTTCCTTGATCCCGCGCAAAATCGCGATTGTGTCATCTAGATTCGGTTCGGGAACCAATACCGGCTGAAATCGTCTTTCCAGTGCCGCGTCTTTTTCAATATATTTTTGATATTCTTTCAATGTTGTCGCGCCAATGCAATGCAAATCTCCGCGCGCCAACGCAGGCTTCAGCATATTCGAAGCATCGAGCGAACCTTCAATCGCGCCGGCTCCGACAATCGTATGCAATTCATCGATGAAAATAATATATTTTTCTTTGCTTTTTTGAATTTCCTGCAAAACAGCTCGCATTCTTTCTTCAAATTCTCCGCGAAATTTCGAACCGGCAAGAAGGGAACTGATGTCCAAACTTAAAACTTCTTTGTTTTTCAAATTGTCAGGCACATCGCCGGCGACAATTCTCTGAGCCAATCCCTCGGCAATCGCGGTTTTTCCCACTCCCGGCTCGCCGATCAGCACCGGATTATTTTTTGTTCTGCGCGAGAGAACTTGCAAAACTCTTCTGATCTCATCATCTCTTCCGATAATCGGATCGAATTTTTCTTCCCGCGCTTTTTGAGTCAAATTGATAGTGTATTTTTCCAAAACCTGATATTTATTTTCCGGATCAGGCGAATCAACTTTTTGCGTTCCGCGAACTTCAGCCAAAATTTTCAGAACAGAATCATAATCAACCTGAAAATGTTCCAAAATAATATTCGCTTCAGAATCGACTTTCAACAAAGATAAAAACAAATGTTCAGTGCTGATAAATTCATCGCCCAATTTTTTTGATTCTTTTTCCGCAGTGATCAAAACATAATTCATCTGCGCGGTAATCAATGCTTGCGCGCTGAGATTTCGGTTTTCGCTTTTTGGCAGAGAACGCAAAACTTTTTCCACTTCGGAAATAATCGTTTCAATCGGGACTTCCAATTTCTTTAAAATCGAAAGCACCACGCTCTGATCCTGATGCATGAGCGCATGAAGCAAATGCAGGGGATCGAGCTCCAAATTTTTGTATTCAAAAGCCAAAACCTGAGCTTCTTGCAAAGCTTGCTGGCTATTCGTGGTAAATTTATTGATATCCATAGATTTATCGGATTAATACTTAGCACTCCCAGTACTTGATTGCTAAATATATTATATGAAAATCAGCATAATTGTCAACTTTCTTTTTTAGCGGTAATTTGGTAGAATTATATTGATGCGAATTCACGAATTATTAGTTTGATGTCACGAATTTACAAATATTACGAATGTTACGAATTATTAGTTGGGTTGATACCACCGCAGCGTGCGGGATCCCGTCTCACAGCGGTGATTTAGTATTTAGAATTTTAATTGTGCTACATGTTATATGTTACATGTTACATGAAAAAAACTATGAAACCTCAAGAATTCAAAAACAAAATGACAATACTCGGCGTCAAAATAGACGACCAGCCGATTGAATGGATTATGAATCGCATTGATCATTTTTTGAATTCCGAAAACAATCACAAAATATTCACTCCTAATCCGGAAATCTGTCTGCGCGCGGGCAATGATGAACATTACAGAAAATTATTGAACACAGCCGACATCAACACTCCGGACGGAATCGGATTGAAGCTGGGCGCCAAAATTTTGCGGCAGGAATTGAAAAATCGAGTCACCGGCGCTGATCTGACAAAAGCCATTCTCGAAAAATACAAATCGCAAAACATTTCCGTTTTCATTGTAATAAAAAGCAATTCGCTCTCAACCGAATCTGACATAAAAAAATTATTCAAAGAAAATTATCCGCAAATAAAAGTAAAAGTCGGGGTTGTTGACAAAGACGACTGCTTGAATTGCGATAAAGTTCTAAATGATATCAATGATTTCAATCCGCAAATTCTTTTCATCGCGCTGGGCGCGCCTGACCAAGAAATCTGGATCAACAAATATTCGAACATTCTAACTTCAGTGCGCGCGTCGCTCGGAGTCGGCGGAAGCTTTGATTTTCTGACCGGAAAAATGAAACGCGCGCCGGAAATAATTCGAAAGCTCGGAGCTGAGTGGCTCTATAGATTGTATCGGGAACCGAAACGGCTCATGAGAATAAAACACGCGACAGCTGATTTTCTAATTCTCTGTCATCAGTGGGAAAAACGAATGGACAATGAATTTCGAATAAATGTTCTCGGCATCATCAAAAATAAAGAAGGAAAATATTTGATTCAAAAAAACGCGCGATTAAAAGAACATTGGCAATTTCCACAAGGCGGCGTGGATGAAGGCGAAAGGCCGGAAATGGCCGTTGTTCGTGAAACGGCCGAAGAATTGGGAGCTGAGGAGAGATTATTTAAAGTAATTAAAAAAATTCCCGACGGACATGAATATGTTTGGCCTCGATATGCTCAGCTTCTCCGCGGATACAAAGGACAAACGCAAACCGCTTTTGTTCTGGAATTCAATGGAAACGATTCTGACTTTCATCCGGAGAAAAGCGATGAAGTGGTGGCAATCAAATGGGTGGGAAAAACCGAAATTCTAAAAAATTTGCATCCGGTCAGACGGGAATTCGCGAAAAAATTGATTAGATATCTTTAATCGCGAAAAATATTTTTAAAAAAATAAATGCGGCCATCAATGCGATGAGCCGCGTTTTTCTTTCCCCGACATTTTTCCTCGAAATTTAATTGAAAGCCAATGAATCCTGCACAATCTCGACTCTGCCATGCGTGGTGGCTCGGATCAAGATCGCCGGCGACAAGCGTACCGAAGCGCCGTCTCTCAACAGACATATCAGATGCAACTGTCCGCTTTTCTCAAAATACTTTTGATAAAGAACAATATGGTTTTCAGAAAGTCTTTTTATTTCCTTCACTTCCTGACGCGGAACTGAGAAACTCAGAATCTGAATCTGTCCATCGCTCCAAACCATCCCTTTTTCAGGGAGCCATATCGGATAGATTGCGCACATTTGTTTTGCGCCGGTGTGTTTTTCCCGGATAGTGACACCGAGAATGCTCCGCAACTCCGCGTAGGGAATCGGAATTTGTTCGGGATCTGAAATCGGAGTTCCTTTCATTGCAAAATTGAAAACTTTCGAAAGTTCCTCGACAGATGGAACCGCTGTATTTCCTTCCTCAGGATACACGAAGACGAACTGTCGTCTCTTGTCGCGGTCATTCACGCAGAAACATACGCATTGTCCGACAAATGCCGTAATGATTTCCTGTTTGAAAAAAATCGGCCAGAAACTTGCTGGAATTGACAAAAAAAGGCCTTCTCTTTCCACTCGTATCATTCGGAACCTCCTTTCCCCCTATAATCTATTTTATCACAGTTGAATGAACAAATGAATTTATCAAAGCTTAACAATTATCAAATAAGTTGTCAATAACTGATAACAGATGAATAATCCTTGAAAAAACAAAGACACCTGTGATTCAGAACCACAGGTGTCTAATGCTATTTAGTTTTCAAAGAACTTCCGAGAACGGATGATGACGACTAGGCGTCGTCACCGTCCTCGGAGTACCGACCCCGCCGCTGCCACCCGCCCTGGCGCTGGGGCGAGCCGCGGCCGAGCCGCTCGGATCCGCGGATACGAGCCCGGAGCCCCTCGGCCTTCTGGCGCGCCGCCTCTCGCCGCTTGCGATCCTCTTCTCGCTGGACGAACCAGCGCGCGAAGAGAATCGCCTGGACGGCGTTGAAGGGGGTGAGAACGGAATCACAGTGGATGTCCTGAAGGAGCTTGAAATCCTCCTTCATCACCACCGCGTACGTCGCCTCGTCCCCACTCAGACGCTTCACGACGATCGCCTGCCTGGAGAACGGGATGACCCGTCTCGTCCCCTCCGCCGCACCCGCGAGGTAATTGGGGTCTAGCACCTGCTTTACCCACAACCACCAGTCGCCGGGCGACTCGATGTTTGCGGACTTGACCCGGGTCTCGTAGACCCGGAGGTAGGGGGGAAAGACGCTCTCGAGCGCCGACTTGCTCGGCGCATCGATCTCGCCGGCGGCCGGCTTGAGATCGAGCGGGTCGAGCTTCGCGAGTGCCTCGAGGCTCACCCAAGACTGCTCCCAGTCGACCGTCTTGAGGACGGCCAGCCGTTCGAAGCGCGCCTCCTCCTCCTTGCGGAGGCGGAGGATGCACTCGGTGAGAGCCTCGGGCCTGACCGTGGTGCGCCGCTCCTCGGAGAGGAGCCGGGCGACCATGGTCGCGTTCGCAGAGCTGAAGAAGCGATCCTTCCCCTCGAACCACACGACGCGAACGTCGTTCGGCTCGAGGTTCATCGGCTCGTCCTCCTCGGTCGACAGGTAGTCGACGAGGTGGCCGTCCTCGGGCAGGCTGACGGACACATCGAGGCCGAAGCGCTCGATGTAGTGGGGCAGGCTGGAGATGAGGATCGGGGAGTTGTCCCCGGCGGGGGCGGGCTGGACGGTCTCGGTCTCGGCGGGGTGGGAAACGATGTCGGCGGTCGGGGACTCGGTGGTGGTCGGGATCTCGGTGGCGGGCTTGGGGGACAGCATGGTAGCCTCCTCGGACTTGTTGGTGTTCTGCTTCTGCTTGCGGATCTCTTCAGCGGCCTTCCGCCTTTCGGCGGCGGCCGCTTCATTCTTCACCTGCTCGGCACGGCGTGCGGTCTTTCGAACCGCCTGCCGCTCCAGAGCTTCGGCCTTCTTCTGCGCCTTGGCGGCGACAGAAGGGTCTGGCTTCTTGTCCTTCTTCTTGTTGTCCTTGTTGTTGCCTTCTTCCTTCTTGCGTCCCATTCTGTACTCCTTATATATGTTTTGAAAACTGTTGACGTTGTGACACTGCTGCTGCCTATAAATAACACTTGATCCTCGAAACTTTTAATTTCAGATATATTACTTCTTGACCAATCGATACAGGCAGTAGTTGTGTCACAACGAGATGAAATGAACGATTAACTGATTATTATAGCAAAAATCGGCAATTTTGTCAACCCACATAAAATCAAAACAACAATATTACGCAATTTTAGCCAATTAAAATCGTTAATACGGAACAACACTATTTGAATAGGGAAACTCGCGTTCTTTACTATTCAACTCGATTTTTATATAATAAATTCACAGAAACTTATCATTATAATAATAAAATCAACAATCGACTTAATAGTCATTATTTTAGCTAATTTTATGGAAAACTTGAATTTAACCAATGTTCGCGTGAGAATAGCGCCCAGTCCGACCGGATTTGTGCATATCGGCAATCTGAGAACCATTTTGTACAATTATCTGTTCGCAAAGCATTATAAAGGAAAATTCATCATCAGAATCGAAGACACTGACCAGAGCCGATTCGTGCCCGGAGCGCTGGAAAATCTGCTCGGAGTTTTGCAGTGGGCGGGCTTTGAAAACGATGAAGGACCTTTTATTACTCCGGAAAACACATTGGGAGAAAAAGGAGAATTCGGTCCGTATATTCAGTCGGCTCGCCTCAAAATCTACCACGATTACATTCAACAATTGCTCGACAAAAACAAAGCCTACTGCTGTTTCTGTCCGAAAGAACGGCTGGAAAAATTAAGAGCAGATCAAGTCGCAAACAAAAAAGCGCCGAAATATGATAACTTTTGCCGTAACCTCTCGCGCGAAGAAGTTCAGTCAATGCTCGCCGGCGGAACTCCGCATGTCATCCGATTCAAAATGCCGGAAAACAAGGAAATCATTGTAAAAGACATTATTCGCGGAAATATCATTGTCAATTCAAAAGATCTCGACGATTATGTTCTGATGAAGGCGGACGGATTTCCCACATATCATTTCGCCAGCATTGTTGACGATCATCTGATGAAAATAACGCATGTCATGCGCGGAGAAGAATGGATCGCCAGCGCGCCGAAACATGTTTTGCTATATGAAGCGTTCAATTGGCAGCCGCCGCTCTTCGCGCATTTGCCGCAACTTCTCAGCAAATCAAAGAAAAAATTAAGCAAACGAGACGGCGATGCATCAGTCCAAGATTTCATTGAAAAAGGTTATCTGAAAAAAGCTTTGCTGAATTTCATCGCACTGCTAGGCTGGAACTCCGGCACTGAACAGGAAATTTATTCCATGGATGAAATGATAAAACAATTCACGCTGGACAATGTACACAAAGCGGGCGCGGTTTTTGACATTGACAAGCTGGATTGGATCAACGGCGTTTACATCAGAGAATTGTCAATCGATGAATTTTACAATGAATGCCTGCCATATCTGGTGAATTCCGATTTGCTTTCAATATCCGGCGAAAAACTGGTGATCAATGAAACAGGGGAGCGAGTGAAGCCCGGATTTGTCAAAGACATTCTGTCCCTCGAACAAACGCGAATAAAACGGCTGAATGAAATTCCGGAAGCAATCGGTTATTTTTTCCGTCATGAACTTGATTATCAGCCGGAAGCATTGATCTGGAAAAAATCAGACAGAGAACAAACAATTGAAAATTTGCAAAATTTGATAAAATTACTGAAAAAAATAAAACTTCATGAATTTACAAAAGAAAATTTGGAAAAACTGATTTTCGAATTCCTCGAGAATAAAAGCATTGATACGGGAAGTATGCTCTGGCCGATGCGATTCGCTCTTTCCGGACAAGCAAAATCGCCGGGACCGTTTGAAATCGCGGACGCCCTCGGCAGAAAGAAAACCATTGAAAGAATCGAGAGCGCGATCGCCAAACTTCAAAATCAATAAAACAAAAACCGAAAACATAAACGCTTGACTTGCCCGCATGCGCATTAAATTGCTATAATATAGTTGAGCTATGAAAAAACAAACAAAAATAAAATTTGGCATTATTTTAATATCGCTTTTATTTTGTTTTATTTTGCCGAATATCAATATTGTACGAGGACAGGAAGTGGATGAATTAAACAAAGAAATTGACGCAAAAAAGAAAGATGTTGACGCAATAAAACAAAAAATCGCGACTTACCAGAAAAGCATTCAACAAAAACAGAATGAAGCCGCATCACTTTCAAATCAGTTGTCAATTCTGGAAAATCAAATCGCCAAGGCGGAGCTGGATATCAAAGCGACTTCCATTGAAATAGAACAAACCCAGCTGGAAACGCGCAACATGGAAATAAAAATTGTTGAAAAGGAAGACAAAATAGAAAAGAAAAAAGATGATCTGTCTGATCTGCTCCAAGAATTGCATCGCGCTGATCAGGAGAATACTTTGCGGATTTTTCTGCTGAATAATTCTTTTTCCGATTATTTCAACCAATTGGAATATACAAAAGATATTCAAAACGGCGTCCAAGGCGCGTTGAACATCGTGAAAGATGAAAAACAAGTATTGGTGGATGAAAAAAAAGCGCTTGAAACCAAGCAGGAAAAATTAGCTTCTCTAAAAGAAGAACTTGATATAAAACGATCCGAACTGGACGGTGAAGTGGATTATAAAAGCACTCTCATAGATGAAACGAAAAAATCAGAAGCAAAATACAATGAACTGTATTTGAAAGCAAAACAAGAACAGAGCGCCATCAGCGCGGAAATTTCCAATCTGGAAAAAGTAATGAGAGCGAAGCTGGAAAGCATGAAGTCAAGCCAACCGCAGTTGACCGACAGCACTCTGGCTTGGCCGGTTCCAAACAGGGGAATCACAGCGTTTTTTCATGATCCTGATTATCCGTTTCGCTATCTATTCGAACATCCGGCCATTGATGTCAGATGCGCGCAAGGAAGCAGTATAAAAGCGCCGGCAGACGGATATGTTTTGAAAGCAATGGACAATGGAATGGGCTATAGTTATATTGCGTTAATTCATGCGAATGGAATTTCAACGGTTTACGGCCATGTCAGCAGAATTTATGTAAGCGAGGATGAATTTGTAAAACGCGGAGATGTGATCGGTCTGAGCGGGGGAATGCCGGGAACGCCCGGAGCGGGAAGATTGTGCACCGGTCCGCATTTGCATTTTGAAGTTCGTCTGAACGGCATTCCTGTAAATCCGGTAAATTATTTGCCGTAAATTCAAAATTTATAATAATTAAATAAGCTGATAAGGCTTATTTAATTTTCGAAAAATTATGAATGGACATGAAGAGTTGGTAAATTTGATGTTCGAACGAGTTTGCGCTATTTTGAAAATCAGTGATGTAAAATTCAAAATAATGAACCGCCAAAAAAGCAAAAGCAATCAATCGTATGTCGCCGGATATATAAATCTCAGAACAAGATTGATTGTGCTGGATATTTACACGCCAAAAACATTAAAACCGAAAAGTTTGAACGGTTTGATTCGCGTATTGGCGCATGAAATAGCGCATATTCAAAAACCGCCTTATCAACAGTTCCATCGCGGCCGCTGGATCGTCAGACAGCATTATCCGGCGTTTTATCAACAAACGGAGCGTAATATCAACAAAATAAAAAAAGATAACATTCTGGGCGTTCATTTCAAAAGTTAATTTACTTCCTTTGAACAGGGGTAATTATTTCTTATGTGGATAATTAAGAAAGTTTGTTAAATAATTTGTCTTTGTCTATTTTTGTTATATAATTAAGATATGACATACAATAAGCAACCAAATAAAAAAGTAGCAAAAGTTCCATCGCTGGGCGGATCAGTTTTAGATGCTGACGATTTTATAAAAAGCGTAAGGGAAATAAGAGCAATAATGATGAAAAACGATAAAAACGATGAAGAAATTTTTAAAAATAGATTTCAGATAGAAACAAGTGCCAGCTAACTACTCAACAAACAAGCATATATTGGTAGACACCTGCTTTTTAAGCGGTTTTTTTTTATAATCCAAATCCTTTTGAGGGGTTAATACACAGGTTATTAAAAGAAGAACATTGTATCTGGTGTATTAATGACCTTATCAAACTGGAATTTATTAGAGTTGCGAAAAATTCAGAAGAAAAAGAGAAAATAGAAAATTTTTTAGGACCATCAAATTTTTTTGATTTACCTTTAACCGCAGATATTATTAACGAATCCATAATGCTATATCCTTTACTTAACCACTTACCACTTAATAAAAATCAAATATCAGTAGTTGATATAATCAGCGTGGCATATCTAAAAAAATTTAATAACAATTTATTATTTTTAACATTAGACAATAACGATTATCCTTTACTAGACAGAGTAGCGGTCGGTGCAATAGATCTGAAAGGCGACAGCTTAAAAGATAAAGGAATATTAACTTGGGGAATGTATCAATTTAATGAAGCAAAAATTAATGGCCTGCAAAACAATTTTAATCAATAGTGTATTAGGCAGGGGAGAAGCGGTATAAATCAAGCATTACCGCTTTTTTTATTTATGTGACCCAACGCTCGGGCGGGAAGGCGAGTGGAAACAAAATTAAATTGAATTTATAGAATTGAAAATATATAGTGTCGCACATTATATCTTATACGACATTAGGCTAAAAATCCGCCGGAATCCGCATTTTCATGAGTATTATCATTCATGAGATATATGCCTCGATTACAGCGCGATTTTGAGCCTCGTTTTTTATCTAAACTTAGATAATATATGACAATGTTATCTGTGAAATTAGATAAAAATGCATACAAAAACTTTACAAACTTTTTATGATTTTTTTGTATTTTTACATTGTAAAATTTAAAATTAATTTTAAACGCAACTTCGCACTCATTTCCCTATTATCATTTTATTCTTCACCAATTGTTCATTTCTCGCGCGCTTCCCTTCTGCAATGTTGCCACTTCACCAAGTGTCGTAAAATATACACAGCGGTGTGGAAAAGAATAGCGGTGCAAACAAAATAAATTTTGAAATAAAAAAAACCGCTTGATCATCTTTCTGACCAAACGAATAAATTTTCACTTCACATCCCAATTACCCGATTTGAACCTCATCCCCTGCCCTTCCAACAAATACAAGCAAGCCAATCATTCTTCCTCGTCATTTATAATAAATTCTCTCGCCGAAACGAAGGTCAATGTATTTCAATTTGCTCAGTTCTTCTTTCATTTCCGGCTGATTGAGCAGAGCGTCCAGCCGCAGAGCTTGTTCGTCGAAATTCAGATTGGAATTGAAATAAATTGAAAATCCGTCGTCTGTTTTCAATTCCAGCGAATTGTCCGTTTTCTCATATGCCAGCGGAGTGAATTTATCAATCGCGATCATTTGAACTTGAAAATTCAGTTTTATCAGATTGTCCAGCTCTTCCCCGCTGACCGACGCCGGCTCGCCGATTTTCAGCTCTTTGTTCTTCATGTCCCTTATCGTCAAAAACGCATTGTTGTCCTCGCAATATTCGATCGCCACGCCCGTCAAATCCAGATGATAGCAGAGATCATTTGACAGCCAATTGATGGCAGATTCTTTTTCCTTCAATTCAATCATAATTTTATCGGGAAACTTTTTTTTGATCGCCAACTCCTCGAACCAATATTTTTCAATGATTTTGTTTTTCAAATCATTCGGCTTGAAAAGCCAATAATTATTGCGCGAAAAAATAATCATTTTTCTCTGACTGCGATAACTGTCAATTATTTTATCAATGTTTTCTTTTTTGATTTTTTGCAAACCGTTAATTTCAATATTTTTTATTTGAAAATATTGCGACATGAAAATGAAATAAATTATGCCGCCGATCAAAATAAAAACAAACGCCAGCAAAACTTTTAAAATTCTGCTGTGACGGATTTCCTGTTCTTTTTGAAGCCTTGGATTGCGAAAATCAAGGTTTTTGAAATCTTTTTGATATTTGGCGCTTATTTTTGACATATTGTCTCTATTATTACCTCGCAGGTGACGGAATATAGAAATTAGAATGCTTGCGGTGACTTAACTTATTTATTTACAAGCCGGCGCAAAATTTTGCGCCGATACATTTCGTCTCGGCGGATGCAATCCGCCGCTACATTACCTGCTTTCTTGCTTATCTCGCTTTCTATCTTACAAACCGCTTTACCAACGGATTTATTCTTGTCACAACTTCATAATTGATTGTATTCATTTTTCCGGCTAGTTCTTCCGCTGTTATTTCTTCGTTTTCCTGTCTGCCGAGAAGAACAACTTCATCTTCCAGCTCAACTTCAGCCAAATGCGTCACATCTACAATTGTCATGTTCATGCAAATTCTTCCCAAAACTTTGCAGCGCTTTCCGCGGATCAGAACATTTCCAACACTGGAAAGTCCTCGGTCATACCCGTCCCAATATCCGATCGGCAAAATCGCGATTTTCGAATCAATAAAAACTTTTTCCGTGCAACCGTAGCTCACCGGAGTTCCGGCCGGCAAATTTTTTATTTGCGCGATGCGCGTTTTCCAAGTTAAAATCGGATTCAATTTCATTTCAATGTTTTTTTCCGTTGCAGTCACTTTTGTTTCTTTTGACGACCACAGACCGTACATGCTTATTCCCACTCGAACAAGATCAAAATGAGTTTCAGAAAATAAAACCGCGGCCGCACTGCACGCAGTATGTTTTACAAAATTTTCAAAACCGTTTTCTTTCAAATGAGCGACCGCTTCTTTATATCTTTTCAATTGATTTTCCGCATACGAATGATCAGTCGTATCTTCAATATTGGCAAAATGAGTGGACACTCCGGCCAATTCAAGCAAAGAAGATTGCCTGAAAATTTCCACATACTTGTCCAAGTCGTGAACAAAAATTCCCTGTCGCGAAGTTCCGGTTTCAATCTTCAAATGAACAAACGCTTTTTTTTGCAATCGCGCGGAAATTTTTCCCAAGTCCCTCAAGGTTTCCAAATTGGCGACAACTTGATGAAATCCGTTTTCAACCGTTTGTTCCAATCTCGACAGCAAAGTGTAGCCGAGAATTAAAATCGGTTTCTCGCTCCCCCGCTCTCTCAATTTCAATGCCTCGTCAATCGAATCAACCGCAAACAAATCAACATATTTTTCCGCGACCGAACAAACTTCGCAAAATCCATGGCCGTAAGCGTTTGATTTCACTGTTGCCGCTAATTTCACCGTCTCCCCTATTCTGTTTCTAAATTGCAGCAAATTATCAATCAAATTTTGCTCGGAAATCTCAACCCAAACTTTTTCATTTATCATAAATATAATTTTCCTTTTATCCTGCGAATATGAATCAATTTTACAATAAATCAAAACATTGAGCAAAAAAAACAAACGGCTGATTCGCGCCGTTTGTTTTAAAAGTTCTAACCAATCAATTCCTGATTGTCCATGTACGGACGCAAAACCTCCGGAATCGTCACTGTTCCATCTTCATTCTGATACATTTCCAAAATGGGAATGAGAATTCTCGGAGTCGCCACGACAGTATTGTTCAAAGTATGACAAAAATTTATTTTTCCTTCTTTCGTCTTATAGCGAATGTTCAAACGCCTCGCCTGAAAATCATGCAAAGTTGAACAAGAATGCGTCTCGCCGTAACTTTCTCTACTCGGCATCCAAGTTTCTATATCATTCATATAATACTTCCCCTGGCCCATGTCTCCGGTGCAAATATTCAAAACGCGATACGGCAATTTCAAATTCTGCAAAAATTCCTGTGAATTTGACAACAATTCTTCATGCAATTCATAGCTCTCTCGGTGGTCATTTTTACAAATTATAAATTGCTCGACTTTCATGAATTGGTGAACGCGATAAAGTCCTTGCGTATCTTTGCCGTAACTGCCTGCTTCGCGCCGGAAACAAACGGAAAAAGCCGCATAACGCAGAGGCAAATCAGCTTCATTCAAAATTTCATCCGCGTGCATTGAAGCGATCGCCACTTCCGAAGTTCCTGCCAAATATTTATCATCTTTTTGCAAATAATAAGTTTCTTCTTCCGCTCCGGGAAAATGTCCTGTTCCGTACAATGTTTGGCGATTTACAATTACGGGAACTGACAGTAATTTATAATTTTTTCGGCTGATGAAATCCTCGGCATATTTTATCAGCGCCGCTTCCAACCTAGCTCCGTCTCCTTTTAAAATATATGAACGGCTTCCTCCGACTTTCGCGCCTCTTTCCATGTCAATAATATCCAACTCATTGCCGATTTGAATATGGCTCTTTGGAACGAATTTGAATTTCGGCGGTTCGAAATTGCGAAAAATTTCCACATTTCCCGATTCATCTATTCCTCTCGGTGTTCGCTCGTCCACAATCATCGGAACGAGAAACATCAAGTCAGTAAATTCATTTTTTATTTCTTTCAACTCATCCTCGAATTTTTCTTGCGCTTCATCAACTTCTTTCATCTCGCGCAAAGCCGCTGATCGCTCGCTCTCGCTCATCATCGGAATTTGCCGAGACGCGACATTTTTCTTTGTTCGCAATTCTTCTATTTTTTGCATCAGCATTCTGCGCTTGTCATCGAGCTTGATGAGCTTGTCAATATCAACTTTGCAATTTTTTTCGCTCGCGGCTTTTTTTACTGCGTCAATGTTTTCTCTGATAAATTTTATATCCAGCATATTTGTATTATTTATATTTGTTTATGAAATTCCGAAAAAATAAAAGTTATTCCCCCAACGGGGAGAAAAAACATGACAAAACAAATTTTCCAAAAATAATATTCATTTTCAAATCATTTACCCTGCATATACATTAAACATCATTTTCAGTCTAATTTCAAATTGTAGTATTTTGTCCCGGACAACTCTTATTTTCGGTCATTTTCCAAGGCTTAATTTACAACAAATGCTAATTCAACAGCAACAAGTATTGACAAATTATTGATTATATGCTATAATAATAAAGTTTGCATAAAGGAGGATTTTCCATGCTCGAGATCATAGGAACCGCCGTCGTAGCGGTGGGATTCCTGGGATACTTCGTGGGAGCCATGCTCCCGCTGTTCCAGGATCTCGCCGACTAAACCGCAAACGTTCGCCGCCGTCCGCGCAGCCTAGCTGTCGCGGGCGTTCTTTTTTTATTCAAAAATGCCGTACAAATTCGTCCGGCATTTTTGGGTATAAACTGAATTTTAAGTTATTCCTTTGGTTTCATCAACGGAAACAGCACAACATCGCGCAAATTTTCCTGTCCGGTTAAAATCGTTAAAGTGCGGTCAATTCCCATTCCCCAGCCGGAAATCGGCGGCATGCCGTATTTCATCGCTTCCACGAATTCATAATCAACTTCCATGGCTTCTTGATCGCCCGCTTTTTTCAATTTTGCCTGATCCTTGAAACGATTTTCCTGATCAATCGGATCCACCAGCTCGGAATACGCTTTTACCAATTCCCAGCCGTTTACCACCAGCTGAAATTGATCGACAATGCGCGGATCTTCATCATTTCTTCTCGCCAACGGCTGAAGTTCGATCGGATAATTGTACAGAAATACCGGACCGGCAATTTTCGGACGGGAAACTTTTTTGTACAAATTGTCAATCAATGTCGCCAATCCCATTTTTTCCATGTCTTCAATTTTAATATTATTCTCTTTCAAATCAGCAATCAATTTTTTCGCGTCAGAATATTGCGAAACATCCAGACCGCAATCTTTTTTTATCAAATCAACAAAATTAATTCTCTGCCAAGGCGTGGTAAAATCCACTTCCCTCTTTTCTCCATCCTTGCCCGTGACCGATATTTGTCTCGGCAATTTCAATGTATCAAACAAATGATCAAACATTTTTTCCGTAAAAGCCATGTTGTCCTCATAATTCCAATAAGAACAATAATGTTCCAGATGCGTGTGCTCCGGCAAATGCGACGGATCAATTCCTTCGTTGCGAAAAGCTTTGCCGATTTCGAATATTTTTTCAAAACCGCCGACAATCAATTCTTTCAACGGCAATTCGTGGGAAATGCGAAGATAAACATCAATGTCATGCGCGTTGTTGTGCGTAATATACGGCCGAGCGTGAGCGCCGGTCGCTTTGTGCAAGAGAGTCGGTGTTTCCACTTCCTCAAAACCTTGCTGCCAATAAAATTCTCTGATAGCGCGAATAAAATTTCCGCGCAACTGAAATCGTTCCATTGTTTCCCTATTGGAAATGAGATCAAGATAACGCTGGCGATACATTATTTCCGTGTCTTTCAATCCATGCCATTTTTCCGGCATCGGCTTCAAAGCTTTTCCCAGAAATGTCCATTGATTGACCAGAATGGTTTTCTCTCCTTTGTGCGTGACGAAAATTTCTCCTTCAATTCCCAAGAAATCGCCGAGATCTATTATCTTTTGCAATAATTTATAATTCTCCCCGCCCAATACATCCGATTTAAAAGCCACTTGCATTCTGCCGGTATTGTCCTGCAAATGCCCAAACGCCAATTTTCCCATGTCGCGAAACATCATCAGCCGTCCGGCGGTCTTTGTTTTCTCTCCTTCAGGCAATTCAAAAGCTTCGGCCAATGTCATTTTCTTGTCAAACTTTTCAGGATAAATTTCAATTCCGGCTTCTTCGGCCATTTTTAATTTTTGCAGACGAATTTGTTCTTCTTTTTGCTCAGGCATACTATTTTTCAAAAAATTAAAGGTAATGCGATATCTAACTTCAATATTACCTAAAATGCGCAAAAAATGCAAAAAATAAAAACACGAGAAAATTCAAGTGTTTTTATTTTGTAATTTGATTTATTTTATTTCCAACACTTTGTAAACAATGGCTCCGCGCGGAGCGTCCACTTCCACCGTGTCGCCCGGCTTTTTGTTCATAAATGCTTGCCCCATTGGAGATTCATTGGAAATCCTGCCGGCACCCGGATCAGCCTCGCTAAAACCGACAAGCGAAAATTCTCTTGCATTTCCAGTCACATCCTCCACAACAAAAGTGGTACCGATTCTGATTTCTTCTTTTGAAGTGCTGGAATCAACCACCAAACCTTTTTTCAAAACATCTTCAATCTCCGCTATTCGACCGGCAACCAATCCTTGTTGTTCTTTGGCGGAATGATATTCAGCGTTTTCAGACAGATCGCCCAATTCTTTTGCTTGTTCAATCTTTTCAATAATATCCGGCATGCGCACCTCCTTTAATTCTTTTACCTCTTTTTCCAATTTTTCTTTTCCTTCAATGGTAAGGAGAATTTGATTTGTCATAATATAAATTTAACATTATATATCCAGGACTTGTCATCCTAGTAAAATATTATTTAATTTTCAGCTCTTCCTAAATAAGTATAGAACATTTCCCTCGAAACAGCAATAACCATTGAAAATATCTCAATTAAGTTCCTCTTTTCTATATTGCCGGAAATACCAATCCAAAAATTCATATGCAATCGGAGCGGAAACAGCGCTTCCTTCTCCGGCTTCTTCCACCAGAATGGTTATGACAAGTTCCGCGTTTTCATACGGAGCGAACGCGGTAAACCAAGCGTGCGGAGTTTTTCCTTCTTGCCATTGCGCTGTTCCGGTTTTCGCCGCTGATGTCACTGGAAGAGAATTCAATATTACAGCGCTCCCGCGAGTGACAGCCTGTCGCATTCCTTGCCTGATCACTTCAATAATATAATCGTCTACGATTTCCGACTGTAAAACCTCCGGATTAACTTTTACCGGCCGTTGCAATTCCTGATTGAAAATACTCTCCACGATTTGCGGTTTAAATAATGTTCCTTTGTTGGCAAATACGGATGTGAAATTCGCCACTTGCAAAGGAACAACCAACAAATCACCTTGACCGATAGCCGCATGATAAGTGTCGCCGATATACCATTGTTCATCCTTATATTCTTTTTTCCATTCGGGCGTCGGCAGAAATCCGCTTTGTTCATTCGGCAAATTTATCCCGGTCGGTTTGTTCAATCCGAACTTTTCCGAGTATTCTTTTATTTTCAACATGCCCAATCCCTTTGTCTCGCCATAACCGCCGCCGACAATGTAGAAAAAAGTGTTTACCGATTCAGCCAGCGCTTTTCTGATATCAGTGTAGCCGTGTCCGCCCGCTTTCCAATCAGGATAAAACCATTCGCCGATTCTGATTCCTCCGATACTCAAAAACGAAGTTCGTTCAGTAATGATTTTCTCCGCCAAGGCGGCAGCGCCGATCACCGGTTTTATTGTCGAACCTGACGGATATTCTCCGCTGATCACGCGATTGAACAACGGATTGGCATCATCTTGCAACAATTTTTTATAATCTTCATCGGAAATTCCTTTGGCAAAAAGATTATTATCATATCCGGGCAAACTGATGAGCGACAACACTTGTCCGTTTTGCGGATTCATCACGATTGCCGATGCTTTGCGCAAATTCATTTTTGCCAAACGATTCTGCAATATTGACTCCAGTTTTGCCTGCATTTCCAGATCAATGCTCAGATTGACGCTATCGCCTTTTCTCACTTCTTCCTGCGCCAAAATTTTCACCGCTTTTCCGGTGGAATCAACTTCAATTTGCTCTTTTCCGTATTTTCCCCGCATCTGGCTTTCGTACATTTCCTCAATGCCGGTTTTGCCGAGATCATCATTGAACAAATAGCCGTTCTTTGACAAATTCTTGTATTCCGCCGGACTGATTCGTCCTTCATAGCCGAGAATATGCCCCAGCGCGGTTGCCGGCTGATTTTTCCAAGTTGTCGCATATTCTCTTTTCGCAATAACCTCGACGGAAATTCCGGGATAATTCACGCTCTCGATTCTCATGGCAGCGGCTTTTTCAAAACTCAAATCAGTCACCACCAGAACCGGTTCAAAATATTCTTTTTCACTGGGTTTTATTTTTTCGATTTTTTCACTTATTCCCGCGAATTCTTCCGGCGCCAAATTCGACTCAAACCATTGCATTGATTTTTCCTTTTCCTCGGCATTGGAATTGAAATCAAACGGAACCACAAACAAAGCAAAACTCGGAACATTTTTCACCAGAGGGATTCCATTTCTGTCATAAATGATTCCGCGCGGGGACGGCAAATTTAAAACCCTTATTCTGTTTTTTTCCGCGACCGCCAGATAATAATCGCCTTTTACCACCTGCAAATAAAATCCACGGAAAAACAATATTAAAATCGCGAACAATATGACAAGAAAAAAAGAAATCAAACGACGTTTGCTGATTCCCAATCCCAAATAATTTTTATTCGTGCTGTTCAACTCTTCCTCCGAATAATTCAAATAAGTGTCTTCCAGCCATTCCAGCCGCAACCGCTCCTTCAAATCTCGGTCATCCAGAGACAATCGGCTGCCCCAAAAAATATTCTCGCTTTCATCCGCCATGTTTTTTTTTCGAAAAAATTTTTCTTTTATTCCGGGAAACATAGAGGAATTAATTATGTTTTTATCGTGTCAACGAAAACAGCATTGAACCTTCGGCTGGAAAAATTAAAAACCAAAAATAAAACTGAAATTGCCGTGAGATTGATCGCAATTTGCCACAACAAATCATTGGAAGAAAAAATCGCCGTCTGCTTTATCAAAGCCAAATCCCGAGTTGCGTTAAAAATTCTGACTGACGAATAAACAAAGCATAGCAAATGATAAACAATCGTTGAAATCAGCGCCAAACCGAGCAAAGTATAAAATGATTTATTGGTAAGCAAATGTTCGAAAACTTTGTACGCCACATACAGCGTCGCCATGAGAGCAACCACAATCGCGGCAAAAGGCAATGGCGAATACAAATCCAAAACAAATCCCCAGACCATTCCGTAAATTCCCGCCAAATAAAACCGATAAACCGTGGCAATGAAAATCAATGACACCAATATCACATTGAACTTTGCCAATGCTCCCGGTAAATTCGGGATCAGCGCTACCTGAATAGCCAGCAATCCGAAAATTATGAAAAAATGCTTAATCGCTTTAATCAACATTTTTTTTCTTTACAATGTTTACAAAAGTTATCTTGTCAAATTCAATAAATGATTTTATTGACGCTTCCTGAAAAAGCTCTTCCGGTTCATTCGTTATTCTTTCGACTTGTCCTATAATCAATTCAGCTGGCGTATATTTTTCCAGTCCTGATGTCACCACAATGTCTCCTTCGATTATTTTCTCCGTTTTCGGGATCAGCTTCATTTTTATTCCCAAACCATATTCCCCTTCTACAATTCCACCGGTAGCTGTTTGGTTCTGAATTTTCGCCGCCACTTTTGACAGATCATCATTGATCAGCAGAACAATAGAACTGTTGGCGCGCACTTTTACGATTTTCCCGATCAGAACTCCCTTGTCGGTTATTACCGGCTGAGTCAATTTCACTCCGTGTTTTTCTCCCTTGTCCACGATGATCGCGTTTTGCGTATTGTCAATGTTTTTTCCGATAACATTCGCCAGCTGATAATCGCAATCATTTTCTTCGAGGAAATTCAATTGCTTGCGCAAAAATTCATTTTCTTCCTTTTCCGTACTGCAGACGCTTTTTTCTCGGCTCAGATCGATTATATTGTCGCGCAATTCCTGATTTTCCTTGAGCAGCTTTTGCCGGGAATCATAATTCAAATACACTGATCCCAGCTCATTTGAAATGCGATATATGCTTATAAATATCGATTTTGACGCTCCGGTGACAATATTTTCCAGCGGACTCAGCACTTTGATTACATGCAAAAAAATCAAAAGACAAATAACAATTAAGGCAATCAAAATCAATTTTGATGACTTGTTGGACAATAACATAAATTTATTTTACTCTGCGAGCAATTTTAAATCGCCGATTTCTAATTATCGCACGACTTTTTCTTCATTGGCGGACGGCAATAAAATTTCTTTCAACAATTTCGTGTCATCGAGAAGAAAATTAATTCCTCGAATGGTGCAAGTGGTCGGATCATCGGCGATTCTCACCGGAATTTCCGTATTTTTTGAAATTATTTTTCCTATTCCTTTCAGCATTGCGCCTCCGCCGCACAGAACAATTCCTTTTTCATATATATCAGCCACCAATTCGGGCGGAGTTATTTCCAAAACGCTTTTTATAGCGTCAATGATTGAGTTTATTGAAGAACCAAGCGCTTCCCGCACCTCCTCGTCCTTGATCATGATGGCGCGCGGCAAACCCGTAATCAAATCGCGTCCGCGCATTTCCACGGTTATCGCTTCTTCAACTTCCCCGTCGGTTCCGACTTTTATTTTTATTTCTTCGGCGATTCTTTCTCCGATCATCAGATTGAATCTATCTCGCGCGAATTGCATTATATTTTTATTCAAATCTTCTCCGGCGATCTTCAATGTTTTGAATGTGACGATTCCTTTCAATGAAATAATCGCAATTTCGGTTTTTCCTCCGCCAAGATTGACAATCATACTGCCTGACGCGTCCTCCACGGGCAGACGCGCGCCAATGGCGGCTGCCATGATTTCTTCCACCAAATAAACCTTGCCCGCGCCAGCGCCCAGAGCCGCGTCTTCCACCGCTTTTTTCTCCACTTCAGTCACATCCAATGGAATGCCGATAATCACGCTCGGTCGAGCGGTAAAATTGAAATTTTCCTGAAATATTTTGTCAAAAAAATACTTTAACATTTTTTCCGTCACTTCAAAATCGGAAATCACGCCTTTTAACAATGGAAAAGCGATTGTAATATAGCGCGGATTTTTCCCCACCATTTTCTTCGCGTCTTCGCCCACGGCGATTATCTGATCCATTCGATTGTTGATCGCCACAATTGAAGGCTCGCGAATTATTATTCCCTTGTCCTGCAAACACATCACCGTATTTGACGTGCCCAGATCAATGCCGATCTTCTTTGAAAATCTATTTAAAAATTGTCGCAACATAATATTAGAAAATATAAACCGATTTCAAATAAACAAAAACTACAAATTCAAATTAAGCAACCGCTTTGTAGTTTTGTTTTTATTTTATTCTTTGATTGTTTCCAACAACTTGTCCAATTCCACCAGCTCTGCATTTTCTTCAGCTCTCATTTTTATTTCAGCGCTATTTTTTTCCAATGTTCTATTGCTGATCACGATTCTCATCGGAATGCCCAGCAAATCGCTGTCTCCCAGTTTTATTCCGGCTGATTCCTCTCTGTCGTCATATAAAACTTCCATTCCGGCGGAAACCAATTTGTCGTAAAGCTGATCAGCGGATGAAAATACTTTTTCATCGTTTCCCAGCGCAACCAGATGAACCGCGAACGGCGCGACTTCTTTCGGCCAGATAATTCCCTTGTCATCATGACTTACTTCAACGATCGTTCCCATGATTCTCGAGGGTCCAAGTCCGTAACAGCCCATTATCATGGGTTTTCGTTCGCCGTTCTTGTCAGTGAAACAAGCATTCATGGCGCCGGAATATTTTGTTTCCAAAGGAAAAATATTTCCCACTTCAATTCCTTTTGATTCAAAAACTTCTCCTCCGCATTTCGGACATTTATCACCGACATTCTCTTCGCAAATTTCAATGTTTTGCGCGAAATCGCACTCACGGCAATAATGGATCGTATCTTCTCCGGTTTCGCAGAAAACTTGGAATTCATGTGAAAACTTTTCAGTGAAAATACCGCCCGAAGCTTCGACAATTTTCGCATCGAGCCCGCAACGTTTGAAAAGTTGCAAATAAGAAAGTTTAACTTCATCGTAATATTTTTCAAAATCAGATTCAGTCGTATGAAAACTGTACATGTCTTTCATCCAAAACTCGCGGCCTCGGAGCAATCCTGATTTTGCGCGCGGTTCATTGCGAAATTTGTCCTGAATTTGATAAAGCGAAACCGGCAATTCTTTGTAAGAAAAAATTCTTTTGCGCACCAAGTCGGTAATCACTTCTTCGTGCGTACAGCCGAGTCCGATATCCGAATCGCCTCTTCCCTTGAATTGAAACATCACATCTTTCATTCCTTCCCAGCGTCCGGTCTCATCCCAAAGTTCTTTCGGCTGAAGAGTCGGCATCAAAACCTCCATTGCGCCGGTGGCGTTCATTTCTTCTCTCACAATATTTTTTATTTTATCCAAAACGCGCAAACCGAGCGGAAGATAACTGTAAACGCCGGACATTAATTTTTCAACAAATCCGCCGCGATTCAACAGTCTGGCATTGAGACTTATTTCATCTTTTGCCGCTTCTTTTATTGTTTTTCCGAACAACTTTGATTGTCGCATAAATTTTATCTTAAATTTCAAACTGAACTATTTATTTAATTTTCGATAGGAAATAAAAAACAATTCCACGAACGCCGCAATGACAATCAGAATCACCAAATTCCACCAGGTCAGCAAACGTTGACTTTGCAAAAAAAATGCAACCAGAATCAAAACAGCGAAAAGAATGGATTGGCGCGAAGCTATCTTCATGTGCTTGTGCGCCATTTCCTCCTTTGAAAATCGCCAACGCATCAATAATCCGAAAACGGAAAATGTGCCGACCAGCGCAAATCCGAGGCTGAGATAAAAAAACAGAAAAGCCAAAATTCCGGCTTGAGCCGGGTTTATCATAATAAGAACCGCCAGCCAAGCCAGCCAGCAGACCAATGTACAGCCCGCTAAAATTAATAAAAATCGATTAACGCTCATGTTTTATCTGTAAACAACGCGCGCAAACGGCTGTCGCGCTAATACCAGTTTATCACCAATCAAGTTGCTTTTCAACTCCCTTTTGCACGATTTTCAACTTCTCAATGGTATTGCTCCCGAATTTCTCATTTACCAGCCTGATCAGGCTTCTTTCCTTGAAATTCAGCTCCTGGGCGATAATGGAATTGGCGCAATACAATGTTAAAACGCCATTTTTCAAAGATTGCGCTTTTGCCTGTGTGCTGACCTTATTTCCCCAAATTTCCTTCAATTTCTCATTGGCGAATTCCACCACCAAACTGGCCTGCACGCGAGCCATTATAGAACCTTTCTTATTAAATTTACCGCTTAACAATTTTCCCAAAGAATCCATATAGTCATTAACTGGTTGCTACCACCGCAGCGTGCGGGGCAGGCGAATTATAATTACGCAATTAAAAATTTATATTTTGTTACATGCTACATGTTATGTGCTACATGATTAGTGCTCCTTGCTAAGTGTTCCTTGCTCCCTGCGGATTACTACACACGATAATTCATTACTTGACAAAACATGATAATTGCTATAATATTTTCTTTCGGTTCCCCCTAACAAAGGAGAGCATCATGTGCAAGAATTGCGGACATGAAACAAAACAAGGAGAATGGAAATTCAGACATTTCAAGGACTCAGAGCATAACTGCAACGATCTCTGGAATCAAGCAATGTTTTTTGTCAGGGACAAAAAATTGGCATTTGATGAATTCAAAATTGCAGTAAATTCAATTCCCCGTTCGACGACATATTGCGGCGGTCATACCTCCAACTATGTGGAAAACTGTGTAACGGTTGTTTATCTGGATCGAGATTCGGATCAGCTAGTTGCCAAGTCTGACTGTGAATGCGGCAAACAAATCGACATGGAACCTGCAGATTCGCTTGTTGCGGAAAATCTCGCTCCGACTCGAGAATGTGCCGATAATCTCGATAGTGAACCAGTGCCGCTGCATCGGCTTCTCGACAAGTTGGATCGCACAACCCCAAAGAATAGCGTATAAAAACGCGACTATCTTCAATTATCCGCTTTGCCCCATGTGGCGAGCGGTCTTTTTTCATTACGAATCTATAGGTTGATACCACCGCAGCGTGCGGGGTTCCGCTCACAGCGGGACGAATTATAATTACGCAATTAAGGATTTTAATTTGTGATTTGGAATTTCGAATTTATAATTTGTTTCGGATTTCAGATTTCGAACTTAGGATTTTAATTGTGCTACATGTTATATGTTATGTGCTACATGTTATGTGCTCCTTGCCAAGTGCTCCTTGCTCCCTGTCACTTCCTAAACTCGCAAATCTCCTTATAAGCGCAATACGGACACAAAAACGGATTCGGATTCGGATCGAATTTCTGCGCTCTTATATTTTCAATGTTTTCCAAAAATTTTTCCTTCAACTTTATCTTATCTTTTTCCTTTCCAATAAATGAAACTTTTTTGTCCCCTTCCAAATAATAATAAGACAACTTTTCCAAATTCAATTTCAACGCTTCCTCAGCCGCGATCTGATAAAACAAAAGCTGGCGGCGATCTTCGGTTGAAAGTTTATCATCTTTTGTTTTTCCGGTCTTGTAATCAATAATTTCCGCATTGTCCCCCATCTCATCAATCCGATCAATGCGGCCGGAAAACAAATAATCTCCGATATGCAAGTGAAAAATTTGCTCCAAATTTTTTACCACCGGTTTTTCCGCCATAAAATTTCCGTAAAAATTTTTTAGCAAAAGTTTTCCTTTTTCATAATATTCTTCTTTTTGCTTTTTGTCTTCATACCAATCATCGTTCCAATTTTCATCATAAATTTCAAAAAGCCTTTTCAACGACAATTCCGTTTGATTCGAATTCTCAGGCGCGCCGAACAAATCCGGCTGAATCGAATTGCTATTTCGCAAAACTTCCTCGAGAAATTTCTGCAAAGTCGAATGAATGGCAGTACCAAAAGAAAAATGCGGACTGCCGAAAGTCGGTATTTTCAAAATATTGGCGAATTTATATTGCAATGGACAATTCTCATAAGTCTGCATCTGGGAAAAACTGAATTTCTTGGGCAATTCATATTTTATTTTTTTCAGCACAACTTCCGGCGCAACCATAATTTCTCCGTCATCCTTTTTCACCGCTTTTTCCGGCGCAGAATATCCGAGTTCATGGAGAAATCGAGACAACTTTTTTGCGCGAGCTCCGCCGTAATCTTCGGCTGAAGTGAAATACAATCCCTTTTTCGCGCGCGTCATGGCAACATAGAAAAGCCGGCGCTCTTCCTCCAAATGAAAGTCGCCTTCCGGCAATTTTTCTTTCAATAACGCAACCGGAATTTCAATCGGTTCCCTGCGTTCGTCCGTGGGAAATTTTCTGTCCACCAGATTCACAATAAAAACATAATCAAATTCCAAACCCTTTGCGCTGTGAATCGTCAAAATTCTCACCATGTCCGGTCCGACGCTCGCGTCAAACGCCAGCTGGCCGGTCTCGCCCGCTTCCTGTTCCATTTTTATCAAATCAAGCAAATCGGAAACACGCGCACCGGGCGTGTTCGATTCCATTGTTTGCGCTTTTTTGAAAAATTGTTGTAAATAATTGAAATCATCATGCGACGCGCGATCGTCTTTTTGCTTCAAATATTCCAAATAACCGCTGCCGTACAAAAAACTCATCAAAATTTCCGTCGGCTTTTTTGTTTTCAAGAGTTGGGAATCCTTGCTTATCTGCGCCAGCAATTTGTTTACTCGCTGGATATTTTCCGGATTTATTCCCTGCACCGCGGAAATCATTTGCATCGCATCATACAAAACCATTGATTTTTTTTTCGCGTAATGAACCAATTTCACAATATCTTCCGCATCAATCTTCAAATGAGTCAAACTCAAAATCCGAAAAACCGCCGCGCTTTCATGATAATTGTCCAGCAATTTCAAATAATTTATCAGATCAATCACAATCGGTTTGCAATACAATCCGCGCATGGCCGCGAATTGATACGGAATTCCCGCTTTTTCCAAACAGTTGATAAATATATTCGCGCTGTCATTCGCTCTGACCAGAATGGCAAAATCCGACCAGCTCGTTTTTTTTTCTTCGGCCAAATTCAAAATTTTCTTTACCACTGTTTCCGCTTCATCTTCCGCTGTCCGGCAATGCAAATGAGAAACTTCCGCGCCGCTTGAAATTGATTTTAATTTTTTATCGATGCCGAGCTTCACTTCCAGCCGATTCGGATTGTTCCGCCTGATAAAGTTGTAAGAAGTGTCGAGAACTTCCTGATGCGATCGATAATTTTCCACGAGAACCACTTTGTCAGCCGCCGGGAAATCTTCCATGAACTTCATTATATTTGTAATGGAAGCGCCTCGGAATTTATAAATAGACTGATCATCATCGCCGACAACGGTAATATTGTTTTTCGGAGCTGCCAACATTTTTATCAATTCATATTGAACAAAATTAGTATCTTGAAATTCATCAACCAAAATTTGTTTGAACTGCTGGCGATATTTTTCCAAAATAAGCGGACGTTCTCGAAATAATTTTATGGAATAATTTATCAAATCAGCAAAATCCAAACTTTCATTTTCCAGCAACAATCGTTGATAAATATGAAACGCGTTTGCAATTTCTTCCACTCGCATTATTTCACTTTTCATCAACTCTTTTCTCTCACCAACGGAAAATCCGGACAAATCAAGTTTTTTCACGAATTCGGTCGCATCATTGTTAAGTTTAATTTCCTCGGCGTATTGCAGATAATCTTCCGGATAAATTCCTTCATCTTTGCAGCGGGAAAAATGGCGTAAAAGAGCGTGAATGAATTTTGCCGGATTGCTGGCCGGCCGGTAATAATCGAGATTGAATTTTTCCAAATTTTTTCTGACCAACAGCCAAGTTGCGGTTCCATCCAGCAATTTATAATTATTCGGCAGTCCGATATCCAGCGCGTGCCGTTTCAGCAATTTGTCGCAAAAAGAATGAAATGTGGAAATCCACAAATCAACATATCCGTACGGCAACATTTGCAGGACGCGATCTTCCATTTCTTCCGACGCTTTCTCCGTGAAAGTCAGAGCCAGCAATTGATCGACATTCAAATTTTTTTCCAAAATCAACCAAGCGATCCTCGCGGTAATCACTCGAGTTTTTCCGGTTCCCGCGCCAGCGACAATGAGCTGAGGCCCGTCGCCGTGAGTTATCGCCTGAAGCTGTTCTTTGTTCGATTCGCTGAATAAGCTCATACGCCCAAATTTTATCATAATGCGAGTGAAAAAAAAAGCGCTCCGAAAATTTCCCAAGAAAGCCCTCCGATTCGCCATTATTCTCTTCAACAACCGAACTTGCGTCTATCCTTGAATATATATAATTTTATTGGTATTATAAAATCACGTTTTTCCTGAGCCAATCACTTGGAGGGTTCAATGTGTCAGAAGGACGGCGTCGGTGGTAGTCTGTGTCCGTACTGCAAAACAAGGTTGGGAGAAACTCCCAACACTTTCTTTTGCAACAATGATCGATGTGTTGAACTCTATGTGAGGATAAAACCTCAGCCGGCAGTGTTCTACACTATTCCGAATGATTCACTGAGCCAGGACGGAAGAAAAATGTTCCCCGCGCATCACGCGGGCTGAACAAAAAAACAGGACGTTTTCACGATTGAATTCGTCCTTTTGTTTTTATTAAAATCCCTTGCGTATAAACTTCTCGTTTCCTCAAATCACTGTGGAAAACATTTGTGAAGAATGAATAATTTTGCTATTATATTATTAGCGTTAATTCGAATAAAATATAAATTTTATGCAAATCGAAACTTATTTTTTTTATATTCTGCTTTTCGCGATCGCTACTTTTTTATTGTGGAAATACGGCAAAGACATTTTCCCTCGCCAATCAAGCGACCGATCAAAAAGAGTTCTCAGCCTTTATACGGCAGATCTGACTGAAAAAGCGAAACAAGGAAAAATCGATCCAGTGGTGGGCAGAGATAAAGAAGTGGAAAATCTCGTCAGGATTCTGAGCAGAAGAAATAAAAACAATCCCCTGCTTCTCGGCTCGGCCGGAGTCGGAAAAACCGCAATAGTTGAAGGCTTGGCTCTGAGAATTGCCGGCGGAGATGTGCCGAGCGTTCTCTCGGACAAAAAAATTCTATCACTGAATATCGCGGACATGATCGGCGGAACAAAATATCGTGGAGAATTTGAAGAAAGAGTGAAAAAATTAGTTGAAGAAATTATTGCCGAGAGAAGAAGAATAATTTTATTCATTGATGAAATCCACAGCTTGATCCAAACCAAAGGAACGGAAGGATCGCTCAATATCAGCGACATATTAAAACCCGCGCTCGCCAGGGGCGAACTTCAGACAATCGGCGCTACCACCACGAAGGAATATGAACAATATTTCAAAACCGATGAAGCGCTGTCCCGCCGCTTTCAAATAATACAAGTGAGCGAACCGACCGCAAAACAAGCGCTGGAAATATTAAAAGGAATCAAAGGCGAATATGAAGCTTATCACAAAGTGGTTTTTTCCGAGAAAGCGTTGAGCTCGGCGGTAAACCTGTCCGTAAAATACATAAAAGGAAGACTTTTGCCGGACAAAGCAATCGATCTGATGGATGAAACCGGCGCTTTTGTGAATTTATACTCTTACGATCTGCCAAACCACGCGTTAAAATTGATTAGAACGGCAGCCAAAGACATTCACGCGCAAATTAAAAACGCGCCTGAAAAATTAAAAGGACTGCTCCGAGAATTGGAATCATTGAAAAAAGAAGAAGCCAAAACAAAAGACACTGAATCAAAGGATTCTGTCCAGCAAAGGATAATGGAACTGACAAAGGAAATTTCTGATTGGGAAAAAAAAGATGCTCTGTCAAAACAAAAAAACAATCCGCCGGAAGTGACTGAAACTGATATAAAAAAGGTTTTGGCGCAGTGGCTTAATATTGATGTAAAAAAAATTAAATAATAAGAAAACTATGAAAACAAAAGTAAAGACTAAGTTAAGTACAAAACAAAAAGTTATGGTCGGCGTGACAGCGGCGGTATTGCTGTTTGCTGTCGGCGGATTTTTCACTGCGCTGGGAAAATCACAAGGTTTCGGATTCGGCTATCCGATCGTAAAAAGAGTTAAAACTGACGTAAAAACATTGATAAAAACTCCGACTCCATACAAAACTGCGACATTGAGACTGCCGGAAAGATTTCGCAACATGTTCCGATAAAGTATGAGCCAGTTTCCGGAAAAAACTTTTAAATTAGCATTTTTGGGAATGGCCGTTGCCATTCCTTTGCTTTTAAACCCTTTCGGCTTCTTCCCTTTTGAAGCGGACAAGATTTTTCTTTTTCGAATAATCGTCAGCATAATGCTTTTCGTCTGGCTGTTGAGAATCGGCAGTTTCCAAAATTTGAAAACAAAATTATTGAATTTTTTCGAAGAAGTTCGCTGGTTGGATTTGCGATTTCTATTCTTGCTATTAACCGCTGTTTACGGATTGTCAATAATTTTTTCCATTGCTCCGGCGGAAAGCTTTTTCGGCTCACCGCACCGCCAATTCGGTTTTATCACCATTCTCTTTTTTTTCCTTTTCTTCTGGCTGTTCAATAATTCGGTAAATGAAAAATTATTTGCCAATTTTCTCAAAATAAATCTGTTCACCGCTTTTATAATCGGTTCATACGCGATTCTCCAACATTTTGGTATTGATTTCTGGCCGGCCGGATATGTTGAAACAATCAAAGGAACTCACATAATTCGTTCAATTTCAACGATCGGAAATCCGAATTATCTCGGCGCTTTTATTGCAATGACCTTGCCGTTCACCTACTTGTCGATAATAATCGCTCGAGGAAAGCAGAAAATTTTACCGATTGTCATATTTCTGATTCAAATCACCTCATTGTATTTCACTTACAACAGAGGCGGATGGTTGGCGGCCTGCGGCGGACTTGTCTGCCTTGTCATTCTGCAATTAGTCCGCCAAAACCGTCCGACAGACAAAAACTTCCGGTTCAAAACGATTGCCCAACTAACTTTTATAATCGCAATTTTCGGAATATTTTTCTTCGCGCCTCCGGATCAGGGAGGACGATTGCGGCAAACTGACATTGGAGTTGGCAATGACGGCGGATCCATGTTCATCCGCTTGCAGGATTATAAATTCGCCTTGGAAAAAATTCCCGAAAAAATACTTTTCGGCTACGGACCTGAAACTTACCAATACTTGGCGGAAACAAGAATTATTTCCGAGGAAGAAAGCAAAATCGACAACCGGCTGAGCGATCGCGTACACAATTTTTTTCTGGACAATCTGATTTCCATCGGATTTTGCGGTTTGTTGATAATCATTCTTATTTTCATCTCAGTATTTCGCTCTTCCGCAAAATTATTGCTGAACAATGAGACCGATATTCGCAAAAAACAAATGATCATTGCGGCAAATTCTTCTCTTATCGCCTATCTCATCGCAATGCAATTGCACTTTGACACAATAACAACTTCATTTATTTTATTTTTCAATTTCGCGCTCATTCATTCCATTGCAAAGGAGCATAAAAAAACAGCTTTCATTCCCGAAAAAACAAGCAAGCCCATGTTTATCTTCGCGACCGCGATTCTGCTGATCTGTCTGGCATTCAATTTGTCGCAAATATTTTATAATCTTTAAAGCCGTTTTTGTTAAATAAAAAAGAACGGCTTGCCAGCCGTTTTTCCGTTTATCCGCGAATTTAAATATAACTCTTCAACTTTGTCAGCGCTTCGGGAAAAAACGGAACGAAAATCACAACCAATTTCAATAAAACTCCTGAAACAACGGAAATGGATATTTGCAAAGTGAACCAATCATTGATCGGATATTTTGCCAGAAAATATAAAAGAACTGACAAAACGAAAATTCCTTCCACCATTCCGAGTACCAATCCCAAAGTTTTGTCCAAGCCGGATATAAACGGTAAAACAGTGACAACCTGGAAAACCTTTCCCACAATCCAGAAGAGCAAACTCACGAGTTTGATTGTAATTAAAAACAAAAGCACGAACGCGACCGCCTTGGCGAAATTAGTATCGCTGAACCAATGGGCAATAGGAAGATAAAATCTGCTCGCGACCAATACGGCGATTATCAAGCCGAACAATGAACCCAAAACGGAAAGAAATCCGCGTCGGAATCCCAAAATCGCAAAGCCGATAATCAATAATAATAAAATATAATCAAGAACTACCATATTGAAATATTAGTGCAATCAAATTATAACAAAAAACAACATTTCCAACAAATAAAAAATCCTGAGGATAAACTCAGGAATTTTTTTTACATTTCATTGAACGAAACTTCGCCGTTTTCATTGAAACTCAACAAAAGTTTCATGACTTCCATTTCCGGATATTTTTCTTTGATGATCGCTTCAGCTGTTTTCATTTCCTCATTGTATTTTTGATTTTCTTGTTCCAACGAATCAAACGCTTTGCTACCACCGTAAGCGCCGCAATCCTGATGCGCCATCAATATTACTCTTTTCGCATGATGCAGATCATGGGAAATTCCCACTTGCTTCATCACTGCGCCGCGAGTATCTTCGTCAACGATCGACTTTTGCGCGCCGGCGAGAGAAATCAAATCATAATTTCCCGCGTAGCCGTTCTCTTCCAGCCATGAGTAAATATCCTTTCGAAAACGAAAATCCATGCAAGTTAAAACCAGATTGTCGCAAGAATGCTTTGAAATAAATTCATTCATAATTTTATTTTAATTATTCTTTCTTCTTCATTTTTTCATCCTGATATTTTCCTATTTCCGCTGCCTGTTGTTCGATGGAAGTTCTTCTCCTTCGCCCGACTCTAATGCGAGCGAACTCTTTTTCGATCTTTGCCGACAGCATGGCGAATTCTCTCGCGTCAACCATTCTTTTTTCTTTCAATTCCTGCGCTCTTTTTATCGCTTCTTCCGCTCGGCGAATGTCAATTTCCTCCGATCGTTCGGCCGTGTCAGCGAGAACAACGACTTTGGTGGACAAAACTTCAATAAATCCGCCGGAAACAGCCATAAACTTTACATTCTTTCCCATTCTCACTTGAATTTCTCCCGGAACCAACACAGCTATCAATGGAATATGATTCGGCAAAATCGTAATCTCGCCTTCCATTGTGGGAAGCGTAATTGAATCAGCTTCGTCTCTTAGAACGACTTTTTCCGGAGTGACAATTTTTAGATTTATTTTTTCCATATTAATCTTTCACTTCATCAATCGCGCCTTTCATATAAAAAGCCTGTTCTGATTTATCATCATGTTTTCCTTCCAAAATTTCCTTGAATCCGCGAATGGTTTCTTTCATTGAAACGAATTTTCCCGGCATGCCGGTAAATGTTTCCGCAACGAAAAACGGCTGAGACAAAAATTTCTGAATTTTTCTCGCTCGGCTGACGGTTTGTTTGTCTTCATCGGAAAGTTCATCAACGCCCAAAATAGCGATAATGTCCTGCAAATCTTTGTATCGCTGTAAAATTCTCTGCACTTCGCGCGCCACTTCATAATGTTCTTTTCCCACAACATTCGGATCAAGAATGGTTGATGTGGAATCAAGCGGATCAACCGCAGGATAAATTCCCAATTCACTCAAATTTCTGGACAACACAACAGTTGAATCCAAATGAGCGAAAGTGGTTGCCGGCGCCGGATCGGTCAGATCGTCAGCCGGAACATAAACAGCTTGAACAGATGTCACCGAACCTTTTTTCGTTGAAGTGATTCGTTCTTGCAATTCACCCATTTCACTCGCCAATGTCGGCTGATAACCCACAGCTGACGGCATACGGCCGAGCAAGGTGGAAACCTCTGAACCGGCCTGAGTGAAACGAAATATATTATCAACAAACAACAAAACATCTTGACCTTGATCGCGGAAATATTCAGCCATGGACAATCCGGACAAAGCCACGCGAGCGCGCGCGCCCGGCGGTTCATTCATCTGGCCGAAAACCATTGTCGTTTTTTCCAAAACTCCGGATTCTTTCATTTCATGATAAAGATCATTTCCTTCGCGAGTTCTCTCCCCCACTCCGGCGAAAACCGATTTTCCGCCATGTTCCTGCGCGATATTTCTGATCAATTCCATGATAACCACCGTCTTTCCCACGCCCGCTCCGCCGAACAAACCTACTTTTCCTCCTTTGATGAACGGACAAATCAGATCAATAACTTTTATTCCGGTTTCAAACAATTCGATTTTGCTGGTCTGCTCTTCAAACTTTGGAGCAGAACGATGAATTTCATATTTTTCTTTTGTCTGAACTTGCGGCATGCCATCGATCGGCTCGCCCAAAACATTAAACATTCTTCCCAATGTTTTGTCCCCGACCGGAACGCTGATTCCAGCTCCGGTATCAATCACTTCCTCATCCCGTTTCAATCCTTCTGTCGCGCCCAGAGCGATTGTCCTCACCTGCTTGTCTCCCACATGCTGTTGGACTTCCAACACCAATTTTTGCTTTCCGATCTTCACTTCGAGCGCCTGAAAAATCGGCGGCAATTCATCTGCGAATTCCACATCCACCACCGGTCCGATAATCTGTTTTATTTTCCCTTTGTTCATATCAATTTAAGTTATGTATATCCTAATTATTTTGAAGAAAGCGATGCTGCGCCCGAACTGATCTCCGTAATTTCCTGAGTAATGCCCGCTTGCCGCGCTCTGTTGTAGTAAAGAGTCAAATCATCGATCATGTCTCCGGCCGCGTCGCAAGCTTTTTTCATTGCCACCATTCGCGCGCTGTGCTCTGACGCTTCTGATTCCAGCACTGCCTGGTAGATTTGCATTTCAATCAATCGCGGAAGCATTTCCTCCAACACCTTGTCCGCTGACGGCTCAAAAGTGTATTCATAAGTGAAATCGCCCCGCGTCAAATATTTTTCTTTTTTTTCTTCAATGAATTCTTTGGTTGTTTCAATTCCCGCGCTCTTTCCGACAACGCCGATATATTCGTCCGGCTCAGCTGTCATTGGCAATAATTGCCTGACGCGCGGAATCTGGCTCAGGGTTGAAACAAAATCAGTGAACGCGATAAAAACCTTGTCATACTTTTTTCCCACAAAATCCTGAAGCACCAAACGAGAAAGCGATGAAACATCAGCTGTATTCAAAGTGATATCCTGCTTTGGAAAATCAGCCATGATCGAATAGCCGAAATTGTGAATAATGTCTCTCCCCCGTTTTCCGAGAGTTAAAATTTCCGTTTGCTTCACAGTCAATTCATGCTTTTTTATCGAAGAAATAGCTTTGTTCACCACCTGCATATTAAATCCGCCGCAAAGGCCTCTGTTCGATGTAATCAAAATCAATCCGACGCGTTCGACTTTTTCTTTTTTTTGCAGGAGCGGATGCAGATTCGGATCGGTTTTTTCCGACAGATGCAGAATGGTTGTCCATGCAAGATTCGCATAATCGCGCGTCGCCAAAACAGAAGCGATCGCTTTTCGCATTTTTGACGCAGCCACCATTTGCATTGCCTTGGTGATTTTCTTTGTGTTGCCAATGGCTTTTATTCTTCGCCGCAAATCTCTTGTTCCGCTTGGCATATATTACAAAAATTATTTATTGGTTGCTTCCTTCTTTACCAGCAATTCCTCAACCGAGGATTTATAATCTTCCAGCGCTTTTTTCAACGCTTCTTCGGTTTCCGTCGTCAAGTCTCCTTTTGTGAGAATGTCTTTTAAAATATCTTTTGAATTAACCGCCATATACTTCATCAATCCGGTTTCAAACTCAGCCACCTTTTCCACCAAAACATTGTCCAGGAATCCATTGACAGCCGCGTACAAAATAGCAACTTGATTTTCCACCGGCACTGGCGCGTATTGTTCTTGTTTCAAAATTTCTGTGATCCTTTTCCCTCTTTCCAATTGTTTCAAAGTTGATTCTTCCAAATCAGAACCGAATTGGGCGAACGCCGCCAACTCGCGGTATTGCGCCACTTCCAGACGCAAACGGCCGGCAACTTTTTTCATTGCTTTGATCTGAGCGCTCGAACCGACGCGCGATACTGACAATCCGATATTCACCGCCGGTCTGATGCCCTGATAAAACAAATCCGACTCCAAAAATATTTGTCCGTCCGTAATTGAAATGACATTTGTCGGAATGTAAGCTGAAATATCGCCGGCCTGCGTTTCAATGATCGGCAAAGCGGTCAATGATCCGCCGCCAAAATCATCATTTAATTTTGCGGCTCTTTCCAACAATCTTGAATGCAAGTAAAATACATCTCCGGGATAAGCTTCTCTGCCCGGCGGGCGTCTCAGCAAAAGTGAAATTTCTCTATATGCGACCGCGTGTTTTGACAAATCATCATAAACCACCAAAACATCTTTTCCCTGATCCATGAAATATTCGCCGATTGAACAGCCGGTAAATGGCGCGAGATAATTGATGGCAGCCGGCATTGACGCGCCGGCAACAACCACGATTGTATGTTCCATTGCTCCGTTTTCTTCCAATCTGGCAACCAACTTTGAAATTTTAGATTCTTTCTGTCCTATTGCCACGTAAATGCAAATAATATCTTTTCCTTTTTGATTGATAATGGTATCAATGGCAATCGCTGTTTTTCCGGTTTGCCTGTCCCCGATAATCAATTCGCGCTGTCCGCGTCCGATCGGAATTATGGAATCAATCGCCTTTATTCCCGTCTGCACCGGCTGATGCACTGATTTTCTGGTAATAACTCCCGGAGCGATTTTTTCCAACGGATAAAATTTATTTGTTTTCACTGCGCCCTTTCCATCAATCGCTTCTCCCAGCGGATTTACCACTCTTCCGATCATGCTCTCGCCAACCGGCACTTCCAATATTCTTCCGGTTCCTTTTACGGTCATTCCTTCGCTTACCTTGTTCCAATCACCCAAAATCATTGCGCCTACAAAATCCGTTTCCAAATTCAAAGCAATGCCAATGATTCCTTGGCCGAAATCAATCATTTCCGAATACATCACATCCGACAAACCGGAAATTTTCGCGATTCCGTCGCCGACTTCCACCACTCGGCCGACAGCTTCCACTGAAACATATTCTTCGAAATCGCTTATCTGCCGTTTTAATGTTTCAACTACATAATTTTTACTATTTTTGGATTCGCTCATACTGAATATTTTCTAAGGATTTATGTATTATTCAAATTCTTGTATTTGTCGTTTAAGCCGTTCCAGCTTTCCGCGGATACTGCAATCCAATTCCGTATCGCCAACCGTCACTTTCAACCCGCCGATCAATCCGGGATTTATTATATTTCTTAAAACAATTTGCTTGTCGATTTTTTCTTTAATGACTTTCACCAATGCTTTTTCCTGAGTCGGAGTAAGCGCGATCGCTGATTCCACCAGCGCTTCATGAATGCCGTCATGCTCGAAATTTATTTTTTTCGCGTGCGCAATAATTGAATCAAGATGAAGCAGCTGCTGATCTTTTATCAAAAGAAAAACAAAATTATATGTTCGCTTTCCGATAAAATCGCGAAAAATATCTTTCATTGACTCTTTCTTCTTTGTCATTGTGACATGCCGATCGACCAAATATCTTTTCAATTCCAAAGATTCATTCAGCTTCTCCGACACTGTCTTCAAATCAGCCAGCAATTCATCCCAGCAATTATTTTCCCGGCAAATTTCCACCAGCGCGCGCGCGTAATGCGTTAATTTTTTTTCTCTCATAAAATTCCGCTCCTTTTCAAACTTTTATTTTATTTTTTTCTTGTTAATTTCCTCGAGCGCTTCATCGATCAATTTCTCATGCGCTTTTTTGCCGATTCCTTCCTTTGATATTTTTCCCAGCGCCAGCAAAACCAAATCTCCCAATTCCGTTTTCACGGCTTTCACCATTTTCTCCCGTTCGCTGTTGATTTCGCGCCGGGCTTCTGCCACGATTTTCTGAACGCCGAGCCGAGTCTCTTCCTCTTTTGCTTCTTTCACTTTTTCCGCTTCAGCTGTCGCGTTCTCAATGATAATCTGAGCTTCCCTTCTTCCTTCAACAACTTTTTTCTTTTTTTCCTGTTCCGCCTCTGCCATTTTTTGTTCAACTTTGTCCGCGTTTTCCAGTCCTTCTGAAATTTTCTTTTCTCTTGTTTTCAAAAGTTTCATGATTGGTTTCATCGCGAAAAACCAAAGAACCGACAACACAATGCAAAAATTCAATATTTGCGCAATCAATAATTTCCAATCAATGTGAAAAATTTTTATTAATTCTTCCATATTTTATTTTACTTTAATACGAACCTCAAGTCTGATTTTCGTATTCATCTAATAATTAACACGCTTAAATCTGCCGAGAATTTTTCTCAGCAGGAAAAAGAATGCTATTTGATGCTGAACGCGATAACCAGAGCGTAAATAGCGATAGCTTCCGCGAATGCGGACGCCAAAAGCATTGGAACCAAAATCTTTCCGGTTGCCTCGGGATTTCTGCCGATTGCTTCCATGGCTTTTGCGCCGATAAGTCCGATGCCTATGCCCGGTCCCATTCCTCCGATCGCGATTGTAAGGCCTTTTGCCAACATTACTAAATCCATAAAATTATCGATTGCAGAAATCATGCCGCCAAATTTCCATTTGACAACCAAAGTCCTGCAACGCTTATTTCTTTATAAGTTCAAAGTCAAATGTCCAAAGCTTATTGTCGCCTTAGGCTTTTGACTTTGTCCTGATCAATGTTCTTCTTCGGTAATGGCGATCGAAAAATAAACCAATGTTAACATGGCGAACACCAGCGCCTGAATCACGCCGACCAGCAATTCCAAAAACATAAACGGAATGGGCAATCCGAACGCGAAAATCACCGCCAATGAAGAAAGCAAAACTTCGCCGGCAAAAACATTTCCAAAAAGACGAAATGACAATGACGCGACTTTTGCGATTTCACTGACCAATTCGATCAAACCGACAAAAAATTTAATGGGATTTACCAGCAGCACGGACGGATCTTTCGCCACTTTAAAAGGAATTTCCGCCAGAGCGCGCAGATTGATGAATTTATTGAAATATTTCCAACCGCCGACAGCAATAATTCCAAAAATATTTGAAATAAAAACCGCGACCAAAGCCAATCCCAAAGTCGTGTTCATGTCCGCTGTTCCTCCGCGCAAATATGGAATAAAAACGGAGTGGCTTCCGGAAATTTCATTGAAGCCTATCGAACCGATTCCCGGCAGGAGTCCCATCCAATTATTTATCAAAATAAAAATAAACAAAGTAAACGCGATCGGAAAAATTTTCAATGATTTATCTCGCGATCCGGTGACAGAATCGCACAGCTTGATTCCATTCTCCACTATCATTTCAAAAATGTTCTGCAATACTTTCGGCACTTTCCGTATTTTAGATTTTAAAACAAGAGAAAATATTATTATCAAAAAAACAACCAACCATGTGTTTAACAAAGAGTTGGTGACATTAAAAGCCCCGATATGAAAAATTGGTTCAGCTGCCAGCGAAACTTCATGCTCGGCTTGAGTTATTTCCGAGTGCGTTTCAGCGATTGCCTCGACAGGAATCACAATTTCATTATTTCCCAATGCTTCTTGAGCCATAATTATTATTTATCTTCATTTTTATTTTTTTCCAAACCTTCTTTTCCGATTTTATCTATTTTTTTCATCGCAATCATCGATTGTCTGATCATTCCGACAATGCTAATGACAAAAGCGATGCCAACGCACGCGAGATAAAGCGTTGGCGCGGTATTGAACTTTTTGTCCAGCCACTGGCCGAGAACAAGAGCAATCAAAATAGGAAACACCAGCCAGCCGGCAATCTGCGCAAACAATTCAAGCGGTTGCTGCCACCAGGAATTCTTTTTTTGTTGTTCTTTGTCGCTCAGCATAAAAACATCTATATACTAACACGATTATTTTATAATTTCAAGTATTTTCAAACTAAAAATGTTGACAAGTTTCCATGACAACAATTTTTTGAACTGACACCGCGAAAAAATACCATCGCAAAATTTATAATCAAAATCTTTTGTCGCAAACGGTTGAAACTGATAACATTGACAAAAATATAATAATTTGATATATTTGCATGTCTTTATCACGGAGGTAAGGCATGGCGGAAAAAACATTCTTCCTCTCTCGCGGCATCGCGGCGGAACGGCTACATCGAGTGGCCGAGTTCACGTCGTGGGGAGGATTTCCGGAGGACATCACTCCGGAAGAAATGGGAGAAGCAGTCTCCCGAGCGCTCATCAACTGCCCAATCGGAGAAACTCTTGCTGAGAAATTCGACGCGTTCTGCATCGGATTCTGGCGAGGCCGACGCCGAAAGTAGCAGACTCTCTCACATAAACGCGAAACTCCCGGTCGATCTCATCGACTGGGAGTTTCTATTTTATCAAAATTTTTCTTTTTACAAACCAAACAACCTTTGCGCGTTTTCATCTGTTATTTTTTCAACTTCTTCCAATTTCAATCCTTTGATCTCCGCTATTTTTCTCGCGATATATTTCACAAAAGCCGGCTCATTCCTCTTTCCGCGTAACGGAACGGGCGTCAAATACGGACAATCCGTTTCCAACAGAATTTTTTCATCCGGCGTTTCCCGCAAAATTTTTTCCACTTTTCCTGTTTTATCAAAAGTAATAATTCCGTTGAAACTGATATAAAATCCCAAATCGGTAAAAGATTTCACCAGCTCAACCGCTCCGCCGTAGCAGTGCATGATTCCGCGCTTTTTCGGCAGATCGTTTTTCAATTCCGCTAAAATTTGTTTGTACGCTTCATCGGCATTCTCTTTTGTTCCTCTGCAATGAACAATCAGCGGAAGATTTGATTCATTGGCCAACCGAATTTGATCATGAAAAACTTTTTTTTGCTTTTCAATCGCCGCTTCCCTGTCAACATTTTCCGGAATATGATAAAAATCCAATCCGGCTTCGCCGATCGCCACCACTTTTTTATTTTTCGTCAATTCAAAATATTTTTCAAAATCAAATTCTTCTTTGCGCGTGGAAAAAGTCTCGCCTTCTTCCACAATGTCCGTCTCTTCCAAATGAACCGGATGAAGTCCGATTGCAGCATAAACATTTTCAAATTGTTCCGCCAGTTCCACCGCACGCCGGCTGGTGGAATATTGCGAACCGACATTAACCATTGAAATGTTTTTTACTTGCGCTCTTTTTATAACTTCGGAAAAATCATCCTTAAATGCGTTGAAATTAACATGCGCGTGCGTGTCAAACATATTTGTATGAAATTTTATTTTCGCAAAAACAATGCCTCTCCTTTTTCAATCGTTTGGCCGGATTTCAATCCGCCGACAACTTTCGCTTTTTCATAATCAATATTTTCCTCGCCCAGCCGCCGCAATATTTCTTTTCCGGTTTCCGGCAAAATCGGCAAAACAAAATACGCCAAATGCCGAACAACTTCCAGCGAATTGTACAAAACTTGTTCCAATTCATCTTGCTTATTTTCTTTTGCCAGTGTCCACGGCTTTTTTTCGGCAACATAACCGTCGCACCAAGCTATAACATTCCAAATCTCTTTCAAATTTTCAAAAATTTTATAATCAGCATAATTCTTATCCAGAGTTTCCCGAATTTTTTTCAAATCAATCACGGCGTTAAATTCTTTTTCCGGAACTTTTCCCTCGCAATATTTTTCCACCATCGCCAAAACTCGGCTAACCAAATTTCCCAAGCCGTTCGCCAAATCAGCATTGAATTTCACTTTAAATTCCTCGGCTCTGACATCGCCATCCTGTCCGAACGCGAATTGAGAAATTATCAAATATCGCGCCGCGTCAACTCCGAATTCATTTACCAAATCATTTGAATCAATCACATTGCCGATCGTTTTGCTCATCTTCTTTCCGTCAATCGTGAAATATCCGTGCACAAAAAAATCCTTTGGCAATTCGATTCCCGCGGCAATGAGGATTGCCGGCCAGATAATGCAATGAAATTTTAAAATATCTTTTCCCAGCAATTGAATATTCGCCGGCCAAAATTTCTTGAAATTTTCTCCATCCGGAAAACCAAGCGCTGAAATATAATTTATCAGAGCGTCGACCCATACATAAATCGTTTGCGTGTCATCAAACGGCAATGTTATTCCCCACTTCACCTGCTCTCGGCTGATCGCGATATTTTCCAATCCTTGATCAATAAATCCCAGCACTTCCCTCTTTCTCTCGTCAGGCAAAACGCGAATTTCATCATTTTCAATTTTCTCACGAATCATTTCCGCAAAATCGGACAAACGAAAATACCAATTTTCTTCCTTAAAATATTCAGGCTCAATATTGTGATCAGGACATTTCCCATCAATCAAATCTTCCGGTTTTTTGTAAGACTCGCAACCCACGCAATACAATCCTTCATAAATATCCTTGTAAACAAAATCATTTCCTTTCGGCGTTTTCGAGTCTTTCAACTTCAGTAAAATTTCATTCACAACTTTTTCATGGCGCGATTCCGTGGTTCTGATAAAATCATTATTCGAAATATTCAAATTTTCCCAAGCGGTTCTGAATTGCGCCGACACTTCATCAACGAATTCCTGCGGAGTTTTCCCCGCTTTTCCCGCCGCTTGCCCGACTTTTGCTCCATGTTCATCGGTTCCGGTCAGAAAAAAAACATTTTCATTTCCCAATTTCAAACGATAATAACGCGCCAAAACATCGGCGACGATTGTGGTGTACGCGTGTCCGATATGCGGCACGCTGTTCACATAATAAATCGGAGTTGTGATGTAAAATTTATTCATAATTATTTTTTAATGATTCAAATCCTTTTTTAATCATTTCTTTCGCTTTCGGCCAAACGAATGAATAATCATCCAAATCTTCAACGGAAATCCATTTATATTGCAAATGTTCAGCGCTTAATTTTATCTCATCATTATCATTGCGGATAAAATTTAAAATCGCGCAGATCGGCGCATGCTTGTTTGCCGTGTACCAAATATCATAACCGATGACATTAAACCTTTCAAATTTTTCAAAACCGATCTCTTCTCGCAATTCTCGAGCAAATGCGGCTTCTCCAAGTTCATTTCTGTCCACTCTGCCTCCGGGCAAAAGCCAGAATCCCGGCTTAGCCGCGTCTTCCAAAATCAAACATTTGTTGTTTCTGATCAGTAATGCAACCTGAGAAATTTGAAATCTTTCGAAATTATCATTCATATTTTAATTCAAAATTATTTTTTCTCCACAATAACCACAAATTCTCCTTTTGGTTTTACCTGTTTCAAAATTTCCTCCACGCTCCCGCGATAAACGGTTTCAAACTTTTTTGTCATTTCTCTCGCGACAACAACTTTTCTCTCAGGCTCCAAATAATTTTTCATTTCTTCCAATGTTCTCAATATTCTGTGAGGCGATTCGTAAAACGCGACCGTGTATTGCGAATTTTTTATTGCTTCAAAAATTTTACCTTTGCCTTTGTGAGGCATGAAACCGAGAAATACAAATTTGTCAGTGGGAAATCCGGCGATGCTCAACGCGGAGATGACAGCTGAAGCGCCGGGAATCGGAAAAACATTTTTGCCCAGTTCAATCGCCTTTGCCACGAGCTTGTTTCCCGGATCGGAAATTCCCGGAGTTCCTGCATCTGAAATGTAAGCGATATTTTTGTATTCATTCAACATTCGCAAAATTTTTTCATCTGATGAATGCTGATGCAGGCTGATCATTTTTTTTTCAATTTGATAATGATCAAGCAATTTTTTCGACTGCCGGGTATCCTCGCACAGGACAACATCAACGCTTTTCAAAACATTAATCGCCCTAAAAGTAATGTCTTCCAGATTTCCGATCGGCGTGGCTACCAAATATAAATTTTCATTATTCATAAATTTATCAATTATCAACTAAAAGTATATCAACAAATCATGATCATTGCCAATGGCTTGACAAACGAATTAGTATAGATTATATTTTACTTACATCCGTTGGGGGTCGCATCTCCCCCCGGCAGACTCTCTTCTCTTAGCCCTAGAACGACCACGGTCGGATCTAGGGCACTTTTTTTTGAGGGAAAGGCGCTGTTTGCAATTCATTGACTTGTAATTACAAAATAAATCAACACAAACTCACTACTGATTGACAACCTTGTTAATTTACTATATATTTGAATCACGCTTCTCCAGCGGGGTCATCGCCTCAGAACGACAACTGTCGTATCTGAGGCACTTTTTTTAAAACTATATTTCCTTTGATGAGATCTTGTTATTGACAAATTAAAGAATAAATGATATCATATAGTTGAGCCTGCAATTCTCGCGGTAACTGCAGAAAAGGAGGAAAGGTCATGAGACTCATAGCTCCCGGCTCATCAACATCGCGCTGTCCAAAAGGATGGCGCGTTTTTTTTATTTTTTTCCAATTTAAAATCTGAATATTTTATTAAATTTTGCATCAATTCTTTTGATAGAATGTATTAGCTAAATTTAGACAATTATTTCTTAAATTCAACGACACCCCTTGTTATGCTAGTTGACAATATTTTAATAATATGCTATAATAATCTTTCACAAGCATTCACGCCGTCAGCATAAGCCGGCGGCGAAAGGAGAATGTGATGGCAGAGGAGGGTCAGAGGAAGCGGACAGGCTGACAGTCGCCTGTAGCGTGGATGAAATGAAGACTGTCCGGCGTATCATGCGCGAGGATTGAGCTGACCGGGGGTGGGAAAGGGAAACCGAGTACCATGATCTAGTCAGTCAGCGGAGAGATCCGTGAATCGATCCTCCCCTGCGAGTGGGAACATTCGCAGGACGCCGAAGGCCAACGGCCAAAAAAAGCATGAAAGAACCTGAAGCGCGGACCAGTTGACCGCGCCGGCATTCGCAGGCAGTACACTTGCGAATTGTCGTGCAATCCAGGAAATGCTTGAGCGCTGGCTCTCAACAGGAGTCGCCGTACCTGGATTTCAGTACATTTCAAAAAACCCCAAAAAAAAAGGAGGGCGAGCATGCGCTTCGCGCCATGCTACAACTTCTACTAAGGTGGGAAACCGGGCGCGGACCGTATTCGGTCTGGGCTAAGGCGACGGACAAGGGTTCTGACAGGACTGATGCCCGCGCTCGGTTCCATCACCGCCCAACGAGACGCCGATCTGCAGTAGCAGGCTGGCGTCTTTTCTTTTTAAAAAACTTTTTTATTGCTATAATATGCTTGAATTCGCAACACTATGACTTCAACTCGCAATAAAACGATTTTTGTAGAAAAAAATGATGCAAAGCACTTCCCTATTTTTCGTTTGCCAGCGATTACAGAAAAACAAAACAATGATTTCTTCAATAAAATTTATTTCGGCGACAGTATCGTTGAAATTAAAAAACTTCCAACTGATTCCGTTGATTTGATTGTGACTGATCCTCCGTACACGATTCGAAGAAATTTCGGTAGCGGAACAATTTCAACAAACGAAAAAAAATTTGCCGACTGGTGCGAACGCTGGATTTCGGATTGCGCGAGAATTTTAAAACAAAACGGTTCCATCTACATTTGCATCAATTGGGAAGCTTCTTCAATAATTGAATCAATTCTAAAAAAACATTTCATTATTCAAAATAGAATCACCTGGAAGCGCGACAAAGGACGCGGCGCGAAAAAAAATTGGAAAAACAACTTGGAAGACATCTGGTTCGCGACAAAGTCGGATGATTACACTTTCAATTTAAATTCAGTGAAAATAAAAAAAACGGTTATTGCTCCGTATGTTGACAAATCGGGAAAACCGAAAGATTGGATTGAAAAAAACGGCGAAAAATTCCGCTACACCCACCCGTCAAACATTTGGACCGATCTGGTGGTTCCATTCTGGTCAATGCCGGAAAACACGGAACATCCGACGCAAAAACCGGAAAAACTGATTGAAAGAATAATTCTGGCAAGTTCCAATGAAAACGATTTGGTATTTGATCCGTTCATGGGATCGGGAACAACAGCGGTTGTCGCGAAAAAACTAAAACGAAATTATCTCGGATTTGAAATCGAAAAAAAATTCTATATTCTGGCGCAAAAACGATTATCATTAACAAAATAATTATGAAACTCCTAATCGCAACGCACAATCAAGGAAAAATAAAAGAATTTTCAGAACTTTTGAAACCGTATAATACTGAATGCGTAAATTTGTCGGACTTGAATATTCACGAAAATGTCGAAGAAACGGGAAATACATTTGCGCAAAACGCGTTGATCAAGGCAAAAACTTATTGCAACCTCGCGAACATGCCAACGCTCGCCGATGACGGCGGAATAATGATCGACGCGCTGAACGGCGAACCGGGAGTGAAGAGCCGGCGCTGGAAAGGATATGAAATGAGCGATGAAGAAATGGTTGATTACACTTTGGAACGCTTAAACGGAATTCCGACTGAAAAACGCACAGCGCACTTGGTTGTAAATCTGGCGTTAATATTTCCCGACGGTCGTGAATATTCCAGCGAAGCGGCGATTGACGGCGTAATCGCCGACAAACAGCTTATTCCGATAATCAAAGGCTATCCGTTCCGTTCGATTTTCATTGTTTCGGGGATAAACAAAGTTTACGGAGAATTAACCGAAGAAGAACATCGTCAATACGCGCAACGAGTCAAAGCGCTAAAAAACTTACTTACCCATTTACAATAAAAATCCGCGCCTTTACGGCGCGTTTTTTATTTTATTCACTTTGTCGTAAACTTCTTTTCCGGTTTCATAAATTTCTTTTGCTTTGTCAATATCGCTCTGAACTTCATTCACGGATTTTTCCGCTTCATCGTACAAAGTCTGACCCTGCTCCAAACTTTTTTCCAATTCCGCTTTTGCCGGCGGCAAATTTTGTTCAAGCAAATTCTTCTTTTCCAGAAAATCATTGTAAACATCATCCTTGATATTTATCACAAAATAATAAATGACCGCAACGGAAAAAATAAATATAAAAAAAACAAACAGACAGCAATAAGTCTGAGCTTTTGATTTTTGCTTTTCTTTCCTTTCAGATCTCTCGTCAGCTGATGATTCGACTTTCGCGCGCTTTTCCAGCAAATACCGCTCATTCTCAGCCGCGTATTCAAACTCATGCTCGCTCTGTCGATTTGTATGTTCCATATTTTTGCAAATTTAGCTTCTTTTGTAATATTCAAACAAAACGAGCCATTGACAAAAAGCAAATTTTCATCTATATTATACCAAACATCAGTTCATTGAATTCACACGGAGGAAGAAAATGGGCAAAAGCGAAAAGCGAAGATATCCCGCGATTTCCGCGTGCATGCGAGTGCTTAAAAAACATGTCAGCCTTTTCAACATGGAGGCGACAAATTCACCTGCCAAACAACTCAGCTTCGAATGCGTTGCTTCGGCTCTTACACTTTTCGCAATGATCCGAGTTGATTCCGCAAATCGAGATGCAGTTAATGATTTCATTGACAACACTTACACTCGAGTACGGCGGTGGGACACTGAAGGAGTATTGTTGAAAATAATTATGCAAACGAGAGAACCGGAGTTTCTCGGCGAGACGCCGTTCAACGCGTGCATGGATCTGATTAGCGAGTTGACAAACCATATTTCAAGTCATGACGGCAAGAATATTGATGCAAAACTTGCATTCTTATTCCCATTGCAATATTGGCTGACGCTGGCTGAACTTTCCGAAGAAGAAAAAAGAAAAGGCGCGTTCGCCGTTCGAGTGGCGATCGATACGGCTGAAGCCAAGAATTCCAGCTGGAAAGAATTTTATAACGATCGACAAGAAATCGTCAACAACATTATGGGTTGACGAAAAGGACTCCCAGTCAAGAATGCGGAGTCCTATTTTTTTAGCTGATATTTCTAATGCTGATATCATACAAAATTTCTTCCGCTTTTCTCAAATTATTTTTCGACTGATCAAACTTTGTGCGCAAATATCCGATGAAATTGTATTGCATCAATTCATGAATGATATTGTGAACCGCCTCATTGGCTTTTTTCACTTTTTCAATTTCTTTTTTCGTCGTCCAAATAACCATCATTCTGATAATTTCTCCGGTCGTATCCGACAATCCTCCGATATATTCATCAGCTTCAATATTAAAATCTTTTATCTCATCCAAATCTCTTTCCAAATAAAAATCCAAAAACAATTTCGCTTCGACAAATTCTTCAACCGCGGCTTTCCAAGAGCCTTCCATTCTCAAACGAAAATTATCGCCATATCGTTCATCCAAACTTTTCAAAACCTTTCGAGCGGATTCCAATTTTTCTTGCGCTTCATTTTCATTTTCCCTCTGAATCGAAAATATCGCCTGCTTCGACGCCTGAAGCGCGTCGGAACTTTCTTTGATTATCAAAAATCGAGACGCATCAAAATCTTTTTGTTTTTCAAAAACCGTTTTCCAGAATTCATTGTTCAACATAGTTATTTATGATTATTTAATTAGTAATACTTGCGAGCATTCCGCAAATGTTCGTCATAAGTTCGGCTGAAAATTATTTCATTTTCCGGAGTTGTCAAAAAATACAAATAATCGGTGTCAGCCGGATAAATCACCGCTCGTATCGCTTCAATGCTCGGATTGCAAATCGGTCCGGGCGGCAAACCGTAATATTTGTAAGTATTGTACGGATTATCTATTTTCGTGTCATCCAGACTCGGACGCGTTGTTCCTTTTTTTGTAATGTAATTCACGGTCGCGTCCGATTGCAACGGAATTCCTTTGTCAATTCTGTCCCAAAAAACTTGCGCCACCACCCGCCTGTTTTCATAACCAAACATTTCCTTTTCCACAATGCTGGCCAAGGTCACCACTTTGAAAATCGATTTTTTTTGCTTTTTAATTTCCGCTCGCATTTCATCAGTCAATTTATTGTCAAAATTGAACAGCATTTTCTCGACAATCGCATCGAGCGAAGTCTGCTTGAAAACGCGATAAGTGTCAGGATACAAATATCCTTCCAAACTCGCATCCTTTGCCCGATCGAACAAAAAATCCCAATCTTCCGAAGAATAATCCTTACCGTATTTCACCAATTCATTTCTTTCAATCAGATTTCCCTCGGCTAAATATTCATCAATATCATCCACCGACCAGCCTTCAATAATTTTTATTTCCGTTTCTTTCGTCCGCTGTCCTGTCATGAATTTTTCCAATAATTGTTTCACGCTCAAATCGGTTCGAAGATCATACTCGCCATCCACAAATCTTGTTTCATATCCCATTTTCCAAACATACAATTTGAACCAAAAAGGCTGTTCCAAAAAACCTTCGTCAACCAAATTCCGAGTAATTGTTTCAACGCCCTGTCCCTTTTCGATTATAAAAGTCTTGTCGCCGTATTGATTTGAATTTACCGCATTTATTTCATGAAAATATAAAAACAATCCGGCAATTCCCGCCAAAATGATTAAAGAAAATAAAATTTTTATTTTTCGCATAATGATTTATTTTGTAATTTCTTTTTAAATATTTTTGTAAAAATTAACGGAGAGACAGTCAACATAATCACAAAGACGATGAAAATCGCAAACACGCTCATCATGTTTCTCAAAAGTTCATAGGATTTCCCAAACACAAATCCGATCAAAAGATAAAACATCGCCCAAATAATAATTCCCAAAATATCGTAAAAAATAAATTTTCTTTCTTTTTCACCGGCAGCTCCCATATAAAACGGAACAAAGGCTCTGGTCGGTCCGATAAATCTGCCGATTACAATGCTGAGTCCGCCGCGGTTCAGGAGAAAATCTCCGGCTTCCGGCAAATACAAAAATCTGAATAATTTTTTTTTGCCGATTTTCAAATCCAATCCCTTGTATCTGCCCATATAATAACTCAGAATATCCGCCACGCCCGCGCCCAGAACTGCCATGGCAAAAGAAACAAAAATATTGAACTGACCGGTATAGCAAAAAAATCCGAACATAACGATTATTACGGTTCCCGGGAAAATCGATCCCACAAAAGCCAACGCTTCCAAAAACGCGCACAAAAAAATTATAAAGTATCCGAAATTCGGAAAAATTCCAAGCCAATTTTGAATTTTAAATAATATTTCTTCCATCTTTATTACAAATAATCGTGTTTGTTATCGGTTTTCATTTTTTCCAGCAATTTCTTTATTTCCTGCGCTTTTGTTTTCGGACAAATGAGCAGAGCATCGTCGCTGTCCACTATCACCAAGTCATCAATTCCAAGCGTGGCGACAATTTTATTTTTCTTGCCGTAAATAATGCAACCCGAAGTGTCTTCTCCCGCCCAATCCGCGAAAATCAAATTTCCGGAATTGTCTGTTCTCGCCTTTTGCGCGTCATACAAAACATCAAACGCTCCCAAATCGCTCCAGCCGAAATCTCCTCTGACAATCAGAACTTCTTTCGGATCTATTTTTTCCGTAATGGCGTAATCAAATGAAATTTTTTCCATTTGAGAAAAAGCCTTTTCCACGGTTTCCGCGCTTCCGTTCGCCAATGCGCCGGAAATTTTATTCAACAATTCATAATGCGCCGGACTGTATTGTCTGAAAGCCTGCAAAATTTTTCGCGGCGTCCACATATAATAACTCGCGTGCCAAAGATAATTTCCATTTTCCAAATACGCTTTCGCGGTTTCAAAATCAGGCTTTTCCGTATGGCCGAGAAATTCATAAATAGCGATACTATCAACGGTTTCCAATTTTTTTCCGATCCGCGTATAGCCGAGAACCGTGCTGGCGAATGTCGGCCAGATCGCAATGTCCACCATTTTTCCGGTTTGCCGAATCATTTTATCAGCCAGATTGATTATTTTCAAAAATTTTTCTTTTTCCGCGATAAAATGATCGGACGGAATGTACGCGATCGGTTCATCGGGAAATGAATTGAACAAATATGCAGCCGCAAATCCCATTGCCGGAGCAGTGTCTCTTTTTTCCGGCTCGATTATAAAATTATTCTCGGGAATTTCCGGCGCCAGCGCTCTGGCTGTGGCAAGCAAATCTTTATTCAAAGAAACATAAATATCATTAACCGAAAAATCACGCAAAAATCGATCAACCGTTTGCTCGAACATTGTCCTTTCTCCGATGATGCGGGAAAATTGCTTCGGCTGTTTTTCCCTGCTCAACGGCCAGAGCCTGCTCCCGCCGCCGCCGGCCAGAATTACTATTTTCATAATTTTAATATTTTCAAAACGCTATCTTGCTAAAAACATTCCGATTGCCAAAAACATCGCCAGACAAATTCGATACCAAGCGAAAATTTTCAACGAATGATTTTGCAAATATTTCAATAAATGTTTTACCACAAAAAAACCGAGAACAAAAGAGGACGAAAAACCGATCAAGAAAAACGCAATATCCTGCGACGATAAATAATCAAAATTTATTTTTACGATTTTGAACAACGCGGCTCCGAAAATTATCGGAATTCCCATCAAAAAAGAAAACCGCGCCGCCTCGCTCCTCTTCAATTTCAAACTCATGCCTGCTACAATGGTAATGCCGGATCGAGACACGCCGGGAATGAGCGCCAGAGCTTGCGCAATTCCGATATAAACAGATTTCCATCCGCTCAGTCCGGAAAAATCGCGAGTCTTTTCGAAAAATTTCTCGGCAATGAAAAATAAAATCGCGCCCAACAGCAGAGTAATTATTATTATCTCGGTTGAACGCACATACTTTTCTATTATCGATTCAAAAATAACGCCCGCGCATCCGGCCGGAATCGTAGCGTAAAAAATATTCAGCGCGACTTTCAAATCGCTCTGAACAATGGATTTTCCCGGGATAAAAATTTTAATTACAGCCCAAAAATATTTTTTCAACTCTTCGCGAAAATAAATCACCAGCGCGCACGCTGTTCCCAGATGAAGAGCCAGATCAAACGCGACATTTTGCTCTAAATTGAAATTTAATATATTATGAAGAATAACCAAATGTCCGGAGCTGGAAATCGGCAAAAATTCGGTAATCGCCTGGACAATTCCCAGAATCAACGCGTATATATAAACCATAATTTATTTGTATGATTATTGAATATCAATTTATCGTCCTGCCGCTCATCGCGGTTATTTGCGCCCAATTATTAAAACTCGCAATCAATGGAATTCGCGGAAAATTTTCCTGGAAAGATCTAGTTTCATACGGAGGAATGCCCTCATCCCACACCGCTTTTGTTACCGCTCTCGCCGCCATTGTCGGATATTTTGAAGGGTGGAATTCTCCAATTTTCGCGATCGCCTTTATTTTCGGCATCATCGTCGTCAGAGATGCCGGCGGATACAGGCGGATGATGGGAAAACAAGCGAAAACTCTCAACTCAATAATACAGCAAATCCCGGCCGAATTGAGCTGTCAATTTCCGCATCTGGATGAACGGATCGGACACACTCCCAAACAATTATTTTTCGGCTCGCTCATCGGACTACTAACAATTGTAATATACATTTTAATAATTTCCTAAAATCATTTCTGGCAGACCGGACAAAAGCAGGAACTGCGTCCGCCAAGTTTTATTCTTTTTATAATGCTTGTGCATTTTTTGCACTTCATTCCTTCTCTGCCGTAAACTTTCAGCAACTTTTGAAAATTTCCGGTTTGTCCGCCGACTCGGACATAAGTATCAACAGAAGTGCCGCCATGGCCAATGGCTGATTTCAGCACTTCTTTTATTTTTTTAAATAACTTTTTTCTTTCAGCAATTGAAATGTCGCGGATCAATCTGAAAGGAAGAATGCCGGAAGCAAAACAAATTTCATCAGCGTAAATATTTCCAATACCGGAAATCAACTTCTGATTCATCAAAAAAATTTTAATTTTATTATTCGGCCGTTTGTCCATAATTGAATTGAAATGCGCGAAATCAAATTCTTTTTCCAGCGGATCCATTCCGTATTTTTCCAATTCTTTGTCCAATCCCTTCCTGTCCGTTAATTTCATAAATCCGAATTTGCGCAAATCATTGAAATATAAATTCGTTCCATCGCTGAATTTCAAAATCGCGCGCGTAAATTTGTTCGGAACCTCGGTAGCGCCGACAATTTCATGTCCGCCGGAAACAATCTGTCCTCTCTTCGGTTCAAAAACCAATTGTCCGGTCATTTTCAAATGAATCAACAAAAAAAGCTCTTGATCAAAAGTAATAATCAAAAGTTTTGCTTTTCTATCCACTTTTTCAATTGTCAATGCTTTTAATTTTCTTTTTATCGAAGCTGAAGGAAAAACATTTTTCTTGAATCCCTGATCGAGCCAAACTTCTTTTATTTTCTTTCCGATTATCCGCTCCTTCAAATCGTTTTTCACTGTCTCCACTTCCGGTAATTCGGGCATAGTTTTATTTGTTGAATATTATTTTAATTCAATGAAACGTTTGCGCGAATAAACGACCCCGCAGCAAGCTGTCGGGGTATTAACGAAACAACGACATCTGCTCAGTGTATAATTGCTTATAATTTTTCAAACCCTGATTCTTTATATAATTACTTATACTATTCTCATTCCCCCGTTGCCCTGCCGTATTTACAAAATATCCATCAGACCAAAATTCTCCACCCCACAATTATTTCTTTACCTCAGGACAACTCTTAAATATCTCTCTCGCTGTTATACTTTTTATTGTTTGTACTATCTTTTTAGCACTATACATCGGCACAGACTGCACGAAAAAATGAACATGATTCTTGTCCGTACCAATTTCCATAAATCTTATCTCATATCTCTTGCTTATCTCTAAACAGACTTTCTTTAACTCCGCATCCACTTCTTCCAACTCGAAAACTGAACTCCTGTATTTTGCCGGACATACAAAATGATATAACAGAACCGACACATTATGAATTTTATGTAGATATTCGCTCATCCCTCCATTGTACCACTTACGCAGCAAGCCGCGGGGAATTTACCCCAAAGCGATTAAATATGTGCCTAAACTTGTGGAAAATAAGCAATATTACCAATTTACAGCCATTGACTGCGCTACTCGATGGCGATATTTGGAAATCTATGATGACCACTCCAACCTTTCATCAATAAAATTTTTAGAGAAAGTAATATCGATAGCTCCCTTTAGAATAAAAGCGATCAAAACAGACAATGGCAGTAATTTTACCAATCGCTACACCGGTTATTTGAAAAGTTCTGATCCGATAAATCCTAAATTGCATGAATTGGATATTGTTTGTCAAAAATATAACATTATCCACTACCTCATTGATCCGGGCAAACCCGCTCAAAATGGCAAGGTGGAACGTAGCCACAGATCAGATCAAGAGATATTTTACAACCGCGTGATGTTTACTAACTTACTTGAACTTAACCGCAAAATTAAAATTTGGAATAAGCAATATAACAACTTAGAGCATTGCGGTCTTAATGGTAAAACACCAAACGAAATGTTAAAATTATTAACAAACTAAAACCGCCAAATGTGTGCGCTTAAAACAAAACCTCAATTGCACCTTTACGGTAATCCGGGTGTATAGGTAATAAGATATCACTAAATTTACAAAAATTCACTTATGATAATAAACGTAAAAGTCACGCCCAGAGCTTCGAAAAACGAGGTGGTGAAAGTTTCTGACAACATATATAGAATCAAAGTGACTGTTCCGCCGGAAAAAGGAATGGCCAATGAAATGGTAATTCAGTTGCTCGCAAAGGAACTGAAAGTACCGCGCTCAAACATTTCTATAAAAGCGGGCGCAGGAGTCCGAGAAAAATTAATTGAAATAAAATAAAAAAAGCTCTGAATTCACAGAGCTTTTTATTTCAAAAAATCTTTTTCTCCACTTTGACAATAATTTTATTCATTTCACAAGTGTCGTAAAACACAACAACATTGTTCCACGTGGAACAATGCAACTGCGCACATTCCCCGCGCAATTTTTTTTTGTAAAATTCCGGCGAAATTAAAACCTTTTCTTTTCCACTAAACGCAATCCAGTCGCCGCTTCATCATTCCCCAACATTACAAAAAAAAATTTAAATCACAAAATCGTTCAACCGCTGACTTTCACCAAAACAAACACCGAAAAACTTCCTTAACTTGTTTATTACAAAACAATTCAACGATCCGCAAACTTTCTCACACTAACCCAAAACTACAATTATATTTCCACAAAGAAAATCTCAATATATTTTAAATAAAAAATCAAAAAAAAATCGAATTGTCTAGACTGGTGTGTACAAACGCAGACAAATTACCCACTTTTCAACAACTTATCCCCAGTTTACCACGCATTTTCCACACTTATTCACAAAATCAACATAAATAAACACAACACAATTCCAAAAAAAATTCACCGCCCACCAAAAATTTCAATCCGAAAAACAACATCATTGGAACCGAAACAAAAAATATTGAAATCAACAACAATTAATTTTCAACAAAAGGAACTGAATCCTTCTTCTCAATAAAACAAAAAAAAATCAGCATCCCTGCTGTTTCCAAATCATCACTGAAATTCCGAACCCCCTAAAATCGGTTAATGGCTCGCCAGGAACCAACAAAACCTTCGCTTATCCGAATCCAAGTTAATGGCTTGCCATGAACCAACGCAAACTTCGCTTATCGTCCATTCTCAACTTAAAAAGCGTTTGGTTCATGGTGCTCTCGGGCGGAATCGAACCACCATCGTATCCTTAGGACGGATCCGCTCTATCCATTGAGCTACGAGAGCATTCACCCCAGACCAACCAGCAAAATGTTCCACGTGGAACATTCACGCCCCACAAACTCGACACAAATCAACGTTTTGCGTAAATCTTAAGTAAACTTTGCGTCGTAAAACATTACACTAATTTCAAAATATTATCTGTGTGCGCATCTTACAATTTTCCCCGCTTTTTTCCTGTGCTTTTTTGCCGCAACTTTTTGCTTTTTGTTCATACGCTTAATTCTTTTATTTCAAAACCGAACAAATTAATCTTATATCAAACCGTCGCTTATAGCAATCACACTTAGCGAACATACAAATACAGGGGACAATAATTTTCTTTTCTATCAATTTTCGCCGGATTCCATCCGTCAATCGGCCAAACATGAACCAATACCCTGGCTCCCGGCCTTAATTCCGATTCCAATTTTTCCCTTAATTTAGGAAATGCTTTCGGCAAAAGAAAAATAAAAACAACATCCGCATCTCGCAAATCAGCGCTCCAAAAACTCTTGAACCTGATTTTTACATTGATCTTTTTCCCGGAAAATAATTTTCTAAACTTCGCTAAAAACAAAGGAATTATTGATATTTCAAATCCCTCGGCAACCGCGCCCAGCTCTGCGGCGGGGAATAGGAGCCGGCCGTCGCCGCAACCGAGATCATAAACTTTTTGTCCCTGTTTTATGTCAGCCAATTTCAAAAAACGCGCCACATCAAACTTTTTCGAGGGAACCCATGGCGCGCCGGATATTCCAGCGTAAGCAAAACTGCAAAGAATAACGAATATTATTAAATAAAAAATAATTTCCATGCAGTTTTTATTTTTTTTTACTTTTCATCAGCATACCGATGCTCAAACCCAGTGCAGCCGCGAAAAAAATCGCTCCGCCGAAGCAAGGCGTAAAAAACGGATTAACCGCATTTACCGCGCATCCGACGGAACAATCTTTCGATTGAATCCAGCTGATCAACTCCATGACAAATACTGTCCAAGCTAATAATGTTCCGACGATCAAAACAAAAAATTGACTCAAAACTAACTTTTTCATTTTTGTAATTTTATTTATTTTACCTGAATATTTTAACATTTATTTTTCGGGAAACAAAGTAATTACTCAATAATCAAAACAAAAATATAGCACTTGCATGCTATATTTCGTAATTCAGCTATTCAATGCTTGCAATTTTTTCCGTCCCCGGACAACGCGATACAAACAATGAAAATTGCCGACAACAAACAGATGAATGGCAACATGGAAAATTGGTTACTATTAACAAGCAAGCATAGCATTGCCAGGTGCGATTGTCAATGATTCCAAATTCATTCACATTGTAATACGAATCTTTTGCTATTAACTTTCATTGTTATGCTATAATTCAAATATATGGCAAATATTGAAAAACAAAAACTCATCATCGATACTGATCCGGGGCATGATGACGCACTGGCGATAATGCTCTTGGAAAAATCCGGCTTGTTTGATATTCAAGCGATTACAACCGTTGCCGGCAACAGTACAATTCAAAATACCACAAACAATGCACGCTACATTTTGGATTTGCTGGACAGCAAGATTCCGATTTATTCCGGAGCAAATGCTCCGCTGACGAGAAAGTTGATTTTGGCGGAGGTTCACGGACCGAACGGATTGGCCGGAGCAAACATTACAAAACAAGAACCGCTTACCGGGACGGCGGTTGAGCGAATTATTGAATTAGTGAAAAACAATCCTCATGAAATTTCTATTCTCGCCATTGGTCCGCTAACAAACATTGCCGACGCCCTTACCCGAGACAGTTCCATTATTCCCTTGATACGAGAAATCGTAATTATGGGCGGAGCGATAGCAGTGCCCGGAAACAAGAATCGCGTGGCTGAATTCAACATCTTTGTTGATCCCGATGCCGCTGACATCATATTCCGCGCGCCAATAAAAAAAACGCTTATCCCCTTGGATGCGTGCAATAATGTATTTCTTTCAATCAATGACTTTGAAGAATTAAAAAATTCTCCGCTTTACCGACCGATCAAAGAAATGATGGCTCATTATATACAAGGAATTCTCAATTTTGAAAAAACAAGCGGCGCGATTATGTATGATCCTCTTGCAGCGTATTTTTTCATTAATCCGGTGGCATTTGAGACGGAAATGATGGACATAAAAATTGAAACGCAAAGTGAACTGACCAGAGGAATGACCGTGGCGGAAAGAAGATCCTGGGGAGAAAAGAATCCCAATGTTTTAGTGGCGAAATCAGCTGACAGAGCCGAGTTCACAAAAAATTTTCTCGAGATATTAAACCGTTAAACATAATAAAAACAAAAAAATCAGCACTTCTGCTGTTTTTTTATTAATTCTTCACGGCTCGCCATGAACCAACGCAAACTTCACTTATCGTCCATTCTCAATTTAAAAAGCGTTTGGTTCATGGTGCCCCCGGCAGGAGTCGAACCTACGTATCCGGCTTAGAAGGCTGGTGTTCTATCCGTTGAACTACGGGGGCGTAATATAAAAACTAAAATCTCAAATAACAAATTACAAATTACAAATAAACTTCAAGCAATGTCAGCTATCAATTATCTTCACATCAGGCGAAGCCTTGATTGTCACCCCGAGCGCAGCCGCGCGAAGCCGAGGGGCAAGCTTCGACTAACGATAACATCACTTATAAAACTACTACATTTCACTCCGCTTGTCAAAAACTCACTTCTTCTTTCCTCTCCTATTATGAAACGCTTTGTGCACATCGCGCAACTGTTGATCAGTAATATGCGTATAAATCTGCGTTGTTGTGATGGAAGAATGTCCGAGCATTGACTGCACTGAACGCAAATCAGCGCCGTTTATCAACAAATCGGTTGCAAAACTGTGGCGCAATGTATGCGGAGTGACAACTTTGTTTATTCCCGCAACCTTTGCGTATTTTTCCACAATTCTCTCCACGCTTCTGGCTGTCAATCCTTTTGCTTCTTCTTTTTCCCTTTTTTCCAATGCTCTGTCATGCCCGACAAACAAAAACTCATTGTCATCTTTTCTGCTTTTCAAATATTGCCCGACCCAATATTTCGCCTGATTGGAAATAAAAATGATTCGCACTTTTCCGCCTTTTCCTCTGATGGTAAATTCATCTTTTTTCAGAGAAATGTCAGCTCTCTTCAAATTCACCAGCTCAGAAACTCGCAAACCCGTGCAAAATAACATTTCCAAAATCGCTTTGTCCCGATATTGAATGAGCTTGTTTTGTCCAACCTTGTTCGGACTTTCCAATAAATTTTCCAGATCAGCGCCTTCGAGAAAATCAACCATTCTCATCGGCATTTTTGCCAGCTCGATTTTTTCCGGAGCCAATGTTTGCACATCTATCTTTGATAAATATTTCAAAAAAGCCCTGAGCGCGATCAAATGATAATTCTGCGTATTTTTCTTCAAATTGCACTTTCGCACCGGATCAACCAGCCGATTGAGCCACAACCTGTATTTGTCAATCATTTTCAAGGTAATTTTCGTCGGATCAGTTATTTCCCGTTCCTTCAGCCAGCCGGAAAAACGATGCAAATAAAAATCATAATTGCGCACGGTTTTTTCCGAACGCCCTTTTGCTATCTCTATATTTTCCAGAAACTCGGTGATCAGTTTGTCGATTGTCATATTTTTATAATAATATTGTACGACGCACTTGGCATTTTAACAAGCCCTTGCAAAATTACATTAATTATGATAGCATAAAACAAGCAATAAATGAAAATTGCTTCGTTTAACAAATAACGATTCTGTGGGATGCGCCATGATTATTCATAGAATACAAAGCGCTTCTGTGGAATTCCGTGATCTCTGCAATTACCTGCAGTTTTTCACCAAAAAAATTATGCTTTCTCAAAAGAAGAAACAGCAAATCATCAACAAGTTCAAGACTCACGCGACTGACACCGGTTCATCCGAAGTTCAAATCGCTATCTTGTCCGAAGAAATTCGAGAATTAACAAAACATCTGCAAATTCACAAGCACGATCATTCATCCAGAAGGGGATTGCTGAAGAAATTGGGCGAACGGCGCCGATTGCTTCGTTATCTGGAATTGGAAAATCAGGAAAGTTACAAAAAATTGATCGAAAGCCTGAAAATCAAACCGTCCAGAAGATCGCAAAAAGAAGCGGCAATTCAAAAAATTCTCGACGAAGAAGAACTCGCTGAAAAAGAATTGACAGACGAAAACATTGCGTCATTATAATACACTGGCCCGCCCCGCGAAAACGGGGCTGGCTTTATTTATCAAAATAATTTAAATAACTTCTGGTCGCCAGATAAGTAGATTTCACAAAAAGAAATCTAAAATTTGGCGGTCAGACACATTTTATGAAGAAGAAAAACTTCGAGCTCGAATTTGCCGGCAGAAAATTAACAATCAAAACCGGCGATCTGGCTCCGCAAGCAAACGGCAGCTGTCTCGTCCAATATGGCGATACGGTTGTATTGGCCACAGCGGTAATGAGTCCGAAATCACGCGAAGGCACTGACTTTTTTCCGCTAATGGTTGATTATGAAGAAAAAATGTACGCCGCCGGCAGAATAAAAGGTTCCCGCTTTATCAAAAGAGAAGGACGGCCGACAGATGAAGCTGTTCTCACCGGCAGAATGATTGATCGCGGACTCAGACCTTTGTTCGATGAATCAATTCGCAGAGACATTCAAGTCATTGTCTCGGTTTTGTCCATTGACGGGGAAAATGATCCGGATATTCCGGCAATCATCGCCGCGTCAACCGCGATTCACATGTCCGACATTCCTTGGGACGGCCCGCTCGCCGGCATTCGCATCGGAAAAGTCGGTGATGAATGGGTGATCAATCCGACATACGCAGCCAGAGAAAAATCATCTTTGGATTTGACTTTGTCGGTTTCAAAAGACAAAGTGCTCATGGTCGAAGCGGGCGCCAATGAAGTGGATGAAAAAACCGCTTTCGAAGCATTTAAATTCGCGATGAAACACTCGGGAAAAATCATTAAACTTATTGAGGAAGTCAGAGCTGAAGTCGGAAGAGAAAAAATCGTTCTGCCGGCTGACGACACTTCACTGGAAGATCTGGATGAAAACCAGAAATTCGGCGCCGAAGAATTGCTTCGCATTCAGGATGAATGCAAAGAATACTTGATTCCTAAATTGGAAGAATTCTTGTTCAACATTCCCGCAGGTTCGAAAAAAGAAAGAAAAGAAATCTTAAAAAAGATGAAAGATTTACTGGAAGAATATTTGCTCGAACGGCAAATCGGCAAAGATCGCAGAAAAAAAATCGTCACATTTTTCAATAGTTTCATTGATGAACAAATCACAAATGCAATATTGGAAAAAGACAAACGCGTTGACGGCAGAAAATTGGATCAACTGCGGCCGATCAGCTGTAATGTCGGCTTATTGCCCAGAACTCACGGCAGCGCATTGTTCAATCGAGGAGAAACTCAAGTTTTGTCAGTAGTCACGCTCGGTTCTCCCGGAGACGAACAAGTTCTCGACGGAATGGAAATTACCGGAAAAAAACGATACATGCATCATTACAATTTCCCTCCATACTCAGTGGGAGAAGCAGCTCCGCTCAGAGGAACGGGAAGAAGAGAAATCGGACATGGCGCGCTCGCGGAAAAAGCGATCATCCCGGTTTTGCCGGACAAAGAAACTTTTCCTTATACAATCCGCGTTGTTTCCGAAGTTCTGAGTTCAAACGGTTCCAGTTCAATGGGATCGACTTGCGGTTCAACCTTGGCATTGATGGACGCGGGAGTTCCGATCAAAAAACCGGTTGCCGGAATCGCCATCGGCGTTGCTTCAAATGAAAAAGGCGATTTCAAAATATTGACTGACATTCAAGATCTGGAAGACGGAAAAGGCGGAATGGATTTCAAAGTAACCGGAACCAGAGACGGCATCACCGCCATTCAAATGGACACAAAAACCGATGGATTGACGCTCGACATGATCGAAGGCGCGCTGACTCAAGGGAAAAAAGCGATTCATGAACTTCTGGATATAATCGAACAAACAATTCCGGAACCGAGAAAAGAAATGTCTCAATATGCGCCGAGAATTGTCACACTAAAAATCAATCCGGACAAAATCAGAGCAGTAATCGGTCCGGGCGGAAAAATTATCAACGCAATCATTGACGAAACCGGCGTAAGCATTGATATCGAAGACAGCGGATTGGTGATGATCACTTCAAACCAAGAAGAAGGAATGAAAAAAGCCATTGCCAGAATTGAAGATATTGTGAGAGAAGCGATTCCCGGCGAAGCATACGACGGTACAGTCACGAGAATAATGGACTTTGGCGCTTTTGTGGAAATATTCCCCGGAACCGAAGGAATGGTTCACATCTCGGAAATCAGCAACAAAGAACGAGTAATGGATATAAACAAATATCTCAAAGTCGGCCAAAAAGTAAAAGTAAAAGTCATGAGAATAGATGAAAAAGGCAGAGTAAATCTGACAATGAAGTCAGCTTAACTTCTTCTGAAAAAGTCCTGCGCTCGCAGGACTTTTTTATTTGCATTGATTATAAATTCAATTTACCAATGACTGCAATATGTATCTGCACATGACCCCCACGTATTGAGCCGGGGATTTTTTTTTGCAATTTTTTTTCCTTTGCTAAATTTATAACAAATCCCTTGACAATAAAAAATTGAAATGTTATATTCACTTGTCATGCGATAGACAAGGAGGCAGAAGAAATGAAAAAAGAAGTTTTCATCAAATACGTTTTTTTGTTTCAAATCTTAACGGCCATCTTCATGATCGCCAGTAGCAATGTATCCGGAAATGAATTCGCTCTATGGATCGGATTGTGGGGAACACTCAATATCATCAAATTCTATCTGTATGATAAAAAGCAACCGGATTATTCCATAGAAAAACAAATATTTCTTTCAATCTCAGGAACTGCATTCATTCTCATCGCATTGGGTCAACTGTTTCTATTCAACTGAATCACCGGCGTCGGCAACATTGCCGGCGTCTTTTCTTTTAAATGAAAAAACTTTGCCTTTTCTCTAATTTACGCTAAAATGAAATAGTAATGTTGAATAACTTATGAGCAAATTCATTTTCAAACAAATCTATCGGCTGTTTCCTTATGCGCTTTTTTTTATTTGTCTGATTTTCCTTTTCTGCAATCACCTCGACACGCTCGCATCCGAAATCCCGGCTCAAGCGGAAATCTATTTTCATGCCAATGCAAAGGATATTCAACAAATTCCGCGAGAACAAAAAGACATTATTCTCAACTGGCTGGAAAAGGGAAGCACTGTTTCGCGCGATTCCTGGCAAGAACTTTTCAATGCTTCAGCCGATGAAATCGGAATTTTTACGCTAAACAAACAAATATTCGGAATAACAAAAAATAATCCGGCTGTTATTTCCATATTGCAAAATAGAAATATTGAATTCTCCCTGAATGAAAATGCTCTTTATTTTCCTTCATTAAATGTTGCTGACAAGAAAATTTCAACTGAACCATGGTACATGGAAAGCAAAAGAAAAATCAATTTCGCGAAATACAATCTTTTCCTCAAAAATTCCTCGGCAATTGCCATTCTCCAATCCTTCTCTGAAATAAATACGACCAAACCGGTCAGCGCGTTTGGAAAATTGGAAAACAATCATCTGATTTTCAATATTTATGGCAATGTTGGCCAAGAAAAATTAAAATCAAGCGAACCTCATGTTATTTCTCTCGGAAATACGGCAAATTTCTATTTCAGAGGAATATTGCCGGAAACAATCGCGCAAAACGCTGATTATTCAGAAGAAAACATCAAATTTTTGTTGATTAAATCGCTCAAAGGTTCAATCGAATATCTGGACATGAGCGACCGGTTCATTATTTACGCTGACAAACAAAACAATTCCATGGAATCAATCGAAAAAAGCATTCTCACAATATTCGCGTTTCTCGATCCGACGGAAAAAATAAAACTGTTGCCCGATGAAACAGAATCAATCCAATTGATCGCTGATCCTAGCCGCTGGCAATTTTCAAATGTTGGCAATACTGAACAACAAGTCCGAAGACTGGACAACATCAGACCAAACACAACTTTTTCAATTCATGAAAAAGACAACTTCTATATTATTGCAAAAAACATTGATTCCGCTGACATTTCACTTTTTGAAGTTGGCGCCAATGAACCTGCGAAAATCGGCGGCTGTCACTTAAATACAAAACAGATAAACGCATTCGTCAATGGAAAAATTTGGCAGGATTCTTTCTTTCACAACCTCGTTGTATCAAATGAAAGAGCTGACAGACTATCTGTTTGTATAGACTAGTGTAGACAAATAAGTGAACAACAATTATTCATCTTTGAAAAAGTTGTAAAAATAATTCCATTCGCAAACCGCTGTTTCACATAAAAACTACGCGAAATCCGCGGTTTGTATAGACCAGTGTATACAAATATGTGGACAACTCGCACTAATCCACATACTTATCCACAGTTTTTATCCACCACTTTTCTCACTAAATTCAACGATAGCAACTTAATTTAGATAAAAACTGCGATTTTACATTGACGCAACATTTTTATAATGCTATAATATAAATGTAAGGGGCTGATCCACGCATCAGCACTGCACAAATTAATTGTTCTTTTGCTCTTTCCATCCAATTTTTTCAAATTTGGAAAAATTCACTCTTTTTTACTCCACTTTACCGGTCTGCGTCAACCAGACCTTCGAAGTCAAAAAAAACAAAAATAAAAACGAACTAAACATGGGGAGCTTCACGGCTAACCCCAAAGAGGGGTAAAAACAGGCTTTGTTGACGGGCACACATTTCCCTAATTTTGTTCTTATAGATACTCATATTGCGGCAAAATAAAACTTCGCTTCAATACGAGTATCTATCAGAGCTTGCAGGGTTTGGCGCGAACTGGCCACATATTAATTTCAATTGGGCTCATGATCGCGCCTTTTTTTTTGGAAAAAAACAACGCATATTCGTCTCGCAAATTAAAATCAATTTCGGCGGATGCAACGAGGCGGGTGCAACCCGCCTCTACACATTTCGTTTATTTAGAACCAGGCGCAAGCATTGCGCCTCTACATTTCACCGATTGCTCGTCTCGCTCGTCTCGCTTTTAAAGGTTTTGTTGTTTTCAATGAAAAATGTTATTATTAAAAAATCCTATACAGACGATATATATTATGCTATGCTTTTCTAAAGCAATCTTACTTTTTACTAAAACACTATGACAAAAGAAGACATCCAAGCAATTAAAAACAAACTGCTTTCCGACAAAGAAAATCTTGAAATGGAATTGGCAAAAATCGCGACGAAAAATCCGCACAATAATGAAGATTACAACGCAAAATTCGATGACTACGGTTCAGATGAATCGGACAGCAGTTCCGAAGTGGTCACCTTTGGACTGAATTTGTCGCTGGAAAAAACGCTGGAAAAAAGCCTGCAAGACGTGAATAAAGCGTTAAAAAGAATCGCGGATGGAGAATACGGCATTTGCAAATACTGCAAACAAGAAATAGAAGCGAAAAGACTTTTGGCGCGTCCCACTTCCAGCGCTTGCGTCACCTGTAAAACAAAATTAAAATCATTGTAATGAAAGCAAGACTTGCATTGATTGCTCTTTTCTGCGCGATTTCGGTTGTCATTGTCGATCAGCTGTCAAAATTTATTGTTATATCAAAAATCCCGCAAAACGGGATTTTTATTTTCCACCAAAATTTCCTTACTTTCAAACTGAATACATCATTCAACGCTGACATTGCCTTCAGCCTGCACATTCCGGCGATTCTTCTGGCATCCCTGCTCCTCGCCATTTTAGTTCTCCTTCTTTGGCTTATCGTAAATTCAAACAAAATCAACGACTTATTTTCAACTGTTTTGTTTTCTCTCATTTTCGGCGGTGCGATCTCCAATATCATCGATCGGTTTCTTCACGGCGCTGTAATTGATTTTATTTCAATATCAATTTATAATTTTAACTGGGCGTTGTTCAATCCGGCTGATTTCTTCATCACGGCCGCCGCCATTATCTTAATAATCAAATTGGCGCTAACAAGGAAAACAATATGAAAAAAATACTGGCATTACTATTATTCTCATTTTTCTTTCTTCCGTTTATTCCCGCGCGCGCGGAATCAAAACCGATCAATGTTTACGTTTTCACGGAACAAGGCTGTTCTCATTGCGCAAATGTAAAATCTTATCTGCAGACATTGACCAGAGATGAATTTCCCGGAATAAATGTAATTGAAAAAGATCTGAGAACCGATCCGGACGCTTACCAAGGTTATGTTGATTTTGCGACAGCCTACGGAATCATGAGCGCAACGGTTAGTGTTCCCATCACTTATGTCGGAGAAAAAGCGATTCAAGGCGATGTGCTGAGGGAAATCCACTCGGCGATCGCGCTCTGCGATTTGAAAGAATGCAAAGACCCGGCTCAAGTCGTAAAAGAATACTTTGCCAATAATTCCAACGCAAAACCGACGGTCGAGACTTCTTCAAATCAAGAACTTCTCGGCTATGTTATCATCGGAATATTAATAATCGGCGGAATCGTCATTTTCCTCAACAAAAAATCATAAACAAACGAGAAAACCGCCCGACGGCGGTTTTTTATTTTCATTCGCTTCTGGTAAACTGTGGAATAATCCTATGTTTGTAAAAATAAATTCTTGCGCCAATGTCGGACTGGATTGCGCGCTTGTCAATGTTGAAGCTGATATTTCCGAAAGACAACAATCGGCTTTTATTATTGTCGGCTTGCCTGACATTGCCATTCAGGAAGCGCGCGAACGCGTTCGGTTCGCCATTGTAAACAGCGGATTTGATTTTCCTCGAGGAAAAGTGGCGGTAAATCTGGCTCCGGCTGATCTGAAAAAAGAAGGTCCGTCATACGATTTGCCGATCGCCATTTGCATTTTGCGGGCGACAAATCAAATTACCGCCGATCTGAGCGATTCCATTTTCATCGGAGAATTGGCGCTGAACGGAGAAGTGCGGCCGATCAACGGAGTTTTGCCGATCGCCATTTTCGCCAAAGAAAAAGGAATTAAAAATTTATTCATCCCGTCTGAAAACGCGGCTGAGGCGGCGCTGATTTCCGATATAAATATTTTTCCGGTCGTTTCGTTCAATCACATGATTCTTCATTTGCAGGGAATTCAAAAAATAACGCCCGAACCGCACAACATTCTCAGCCTCTCGCAACCGCAAACTTTTGAAACTGACATGGCGCATGTGCAGGGGCAGGAACACGCGAAAAGAGCATTGGAAATAGCGGCCGCCGGCGGACACAACATTCTTTTTTACGGACCGCCCGGTTCGGGAAAAACTCTGATGGCGAGAACAATGCCGACAATTCTGCCGCCAATGGAAACAGAGGAAATGCTGGAAATAACAAAAATCTATTCCATCGCAAATTTATTGACAAAGGAAAATCCGGTTATAATGCAAAGACCTTTTCGTTCTCCGCACCACACTTCATCCGGAGCGGCGCTAGTCGGCGGAGGAAAAATTCCCCGGCCCGGAGAAATCAGTTTAGCTCACCGCGGAGTTCTCTTTCTCGATGAATTTCCCGAATTCCCGCGCGCTGTCATAGAAAATCTGCGCCAACCGCTGGAAGACGGAATTATTTCCATTTCCCGCGCGCAAGGAACGTTGACTTTTCCGGCGCGATTTACTCTGATCGCCAGCCAAAATCCCTGCCCCTGCGGTTATTACAATGATCCGGAAAAAAATTGCGTTTGTTCCGCCGGCCAAATATTAAAATATCAGAAAAAAATCTCCGGCCCGATCATTGACCGAATTGATCTGCATGTTGACGTGCCGAGAATAAATTTTGAAAAAATGCAGGAAAACCGCGACAATGAATCTTCCGCGCAAATCAGACAACGAGTCATTGCCGCAAGGAAAATACAATGCGAACGGTTTTCAGATTCAAATATCATTTACAATGGAGAAATGTCTCCGATCCAGATAAAACGATTTTGCGAGCTTGATGCAACTTCCATTGAACTCCTGAAATCAGCGGTAAACCGATTGCATTTGTCAGCCAGATCATTTCATCGAATTTTAAAACTCGCCCGAACCATTGCCGATCTGTCCGGAAATGAAAACATCAATTCCAATAATATCGCCGAAGCGCTGCAATATCGGCCGAAAAATTAGCAAAAAAAATTTCCGGAAACGGAAATTTTTTTATTCTTTTTTATCTTATATAGGAAAGAGGATTCCTCAAAACTCCATTTTGAATAACTTCAAAATGCAAATGATTTCCGGTTGAGCGGCCGGTTGTTCCCATTGCCATGATTGTCTGACCCTTTACAACTGTCGCTCCTTTGCTGACATACAATTTGCTGGCATGCGCGTAGCGCGTTTTTATTCCATTTCCATGATTTATCAAAATATTATAACCATAACCCGAATTGCTCCAGCCGGAAAATTCAACTACGCCGTCATCTGAAGCGTAAACCGCTGTTCCCGACGGACCGGCAATATCCAATCCTCTGTGCGTAATTTTATAATATTGCGAAATATATCTCACTGCCGCCGGCCAATACATTTCTCCGCTAACAACATCCGCCGCCGGAGGAATAAATAATTTTGTGATGGAAGAAACCGCCGGCACAGTCGCACCGCTTCTCGTCGCAACATAGGTCACTTGCTTTTTTCCGCCCGGAATCAAAAGAACTTGGCTGATCTGAATATCACTCGCATCCAAAAGATTGTTCGCCTTAATGATATCATTCGCGTCAACGCCGTATTTTTTTGAAATACCGCCAACCGTTTCACCGCGGACGATCTTGTGGGAAACACCGGAAACAGGTAATATTTCCAGAGAATCTCCCGGCCGGATCAAACTTCGCGAAGTCAGATTATTCTGCCACAATATCGTTTCAACGGAAACACCGAACTTTTGCGCGATAGCGGAAATCGTTTCTCCCGGAAGAACTTTATATTGAACAACTGAAATTCTTCTCTGCGATGCAACTTCCGGCATTTCATCAATGGAAATCGGCTGAAGAATATTCGGCTTCATAATCGCGGTTCCTCCCTGAGTGATACCGGACAATTGCGATAACAACTGTTCATCCGCCTCGGTATTTTCCGTTTCAAGCATTTTCTGAGTTTCAACATTGCCGGTTTTATCCAGATAACTGAAAATTTGATCCTGCCCGAGAACAACCTGCGTTTCTTCGCTTAATTCTTCGTATTCTTCTTTTGAAACAATCGCATAAATTCCTGTTTTCTCACCGAAATTTTCATCTCTGATTTCCTGCGCGTTAATATTTCCGGAAAAAACAATCAATCCAATGATAACCAAGAATACATGAACGAGATAGCTTTTATTCAATAAATAAAAAAGCTTGCTTCTGGCAGGCGCATAAACATTCAACACTTTATATTTTATTACGTAAAATAACTTATAAACCGGAAAAAAAACAAAACGAAAACCTCCGCTTCCCAGCTTTTGAAGAGGCTTGGCGGCAAACTTTGTCAGTCGCCAAAAAAAATCTCCACATTTTACGCCAAATCTAATGAAAATGGCTAACGCCTTGATTAGATTTCTCTTTAAATTCATATTATAATGCTATCACAGCATAGCAAATTCGACATGATTCGTCAAAGGAAAAACATGCTTTTCCCGTAAAATAAAACGAATTTGTCCATCAAGCCCATTTGTTGCATTTTCCAGAAAAATAAGCTAGAATTAATTGGATAAACTAATTATTTTTGTTCTTTTACCGGCCTGTCCGGGAAAAAAAGATCCTTTAAATTTATGTCAAACAGACATCTGGCGCGAACAATATCACTTCAAACACTTTTTGAATGGGATGTGAAAGGCAATGATCCACAGAAAATCGATGACATTATCAATTACAATTTCAAAGCCTTCGCTCCTGAATTCGATGATCATTCATTCACGGAAAAATTGGTAAAAGGAGTAATAAAAAATCTCGAGGAAATTGATACTTACATCAAAAAATTCGCGCCCGAATGGCCGATCGAGCAAATTACCACTGTGGATCGAAACATTCTCAGAATCGGAATTTTCGAATTGATCTTCGATCAAAATATTCCGGCAAAAGTCGCAATCAATGAAGCGATTGAAATCGGAAAAACCTTTGGCGGAGAATCATCCGGCAAATTTATCAATGGCGTGCTCGGTTCCATTTTCAAATCTTTCGGTCCGTTAAAAAAGACAGAAGACAAAGAAATGGGCAAACCGGAAGAAAAAAAACCGGACGAAGAAAAATAACCACGCAAAAAGCGGAGATTAGTAAACAATTCACCTGCTTGCTAATTTCTGTTTTCTGTTTTATCTTAATATGGACAAAGATTTTAACGAGCTTGAAAAAAAGCTGAATATAAAATTCAATGACATTGAATTGTTGCGCCAAGCTTTCGTGCATCGGTCTTATCTGAATGAACATCCGACATTTGAATTGCCGCACAACGAAAGATTGGAATTTTTGGGAGATGCTGTTTTGGAATTGGTTGTGACGGAAAACTTATACTTGAACTTTCCCAATCCGGAAGGCGATCTAACAAACTGGCGAGCCAGTCTGGTAAACAGTAAAATTCTTTCAAAAATCGCCGAAGATATCGGAATGGATGATTATCTGTTTCTGAGCAAGGGAGAATCAAAGGACACGGGAAAAGCAAGACAATACATTCTGGCAAATGCGATCGAAGCGCTGATCGGAGCGATTTATCTCGACAGCGGTTGGGAATCCGCAAAATCTTTTATCAATCAATTCATCTTGTGCGAATTGGAACATATTCTGGAAAATAAATTATATATTGATCCGAAAAGTTCATTCCAGGAAGCGGCGCAAGAAAAAGAGGGCGCTACTCCGACATACAAAGTAATAAAAGAATTCGGACCTGATCATGCAAAAAGTTTTGTGGTTGGCGTTTATCTGAAAAATAAATTGGTTGCCGAGGGCGAAGGATCCAGCAAACAAGAAGCGCAAGAAGATGCGGCAAGAAAAGGATTGGAATCGCACGATTGGGAATCATAATAAAAGAAAAATTCATGCAGCCGTGGCTTAATGGATAGAGCATCTGGCTTCGGACCAGAGGGTTGGGGGTTCGAGTCCCTCCGGCTGCACCAAAACGAAGATCTAAACTAAAGAGAGGGATGAGAAGCCTGTCCCGAACGAATCGCATGAGAGAGGGAAGTCCCTCCGGCTGCACCAAAACGAAGATCTA
>JAHIRY010000018.1 GCA_018818405.1 Patescibacteria group bacterium
AACCAAAAGCATGTTGCCCGCATTGTGGTTTTTCAATTTCGGCGATTCGAATCTCGTCTGCAAAATTTCTCGCGCGTCAGCGTATGGAGACAGCGCGATCAAACATTTCAAAATATCGCCCGGCGGAAGAACGCCGTATTCGTCGCGCAATTTTCCCGTACTGCCGCCGCTGTCAACCATGGAAACAATGGCGGAAATTTCAATATCGTCAATATTTTTTAATGCTGACAGCAAAGTGAATTGTCCGGTGCCGCCGCCGATTGTGGTGATTTTCATATTTCTTTTTTTAGCTTTTTAGCTGATTAGCTGATTAGCTTGTAGCTAGTTTGGAGATTGGGTTGTTGCTTTTTAGCTTGTAGCTGGTTTGGAGATGACGCTTTGCAATTTGGATTGAGAAATTGAGGAATTTAACACTTACTTTATCTCTGAATCGCTTAATCTCTCAATCTCTTCTAAACATTTTTCAACCGCCTTCAATTGCTCCACCGTATTAACCCCGAGGCATTCCTGCCAATGAATCGGCATTGACGCGATCGGTTCATCATTTTTAACCGCGATTTCCACCATGTCGGTCAGATAATATTCTTTTTGATTATTGTTATTTTTTATTGAATCAATATTTTGCCACAGCCATTCAGAATCAAAACAATAATATCCGGGATTCACTTCCGCGATTTTTTTTTCGTTTTCCGAACAATCTTTCAATTCGCGGATTGATTTTATTTTTCCAGATTGATCGCGAATTATTCTGCCGTAATGATAAAAACATTCATGATCATCGGAAAAATTTCCGCCATCGGTTGTAAGCAAAGACAAAACCGCGTTCGATTCAAAATGCAACTTGAAAAGTTTTTCCATTGTATTCGCGGAAACCAACGGATGATCGCCGTACAAAACGAGAATCGCTCCGGAAAAATCAGACAACAATCCTTTGGCGCAGGAAACCGCATGGCCGGTGCCGAGCTGTTCCCGCTGAAAAACGAAATCCGCGCGATCCGCTGTTTGCGCTTTCACTTTTTCTCCCTGAAAACCAATAACAATAATCGGTTTATCGACAACCTGCAAAGAGGATGAAAGCGGATATTCTATCAGCGGTTTTCCATTGGCGAGCGTCAAAACCTTGGGAAAATCTTGATTCATGCGAGTTCCTTTTCCGCCGGCCAAAATTATTATTCGTTTGTCATTTGATTTCATAAATAAAAATTCTTCCCAATTTTTTATTTTCCTTGTCAGTATAAATGATTTTCGGTTCGCGCCAATCTTTTATTTCAAAACCGTAAGAAATAATTTTTGTTCCGGGAGACAGCTGTTGCTCGAACTGTTCTCTCATTCTCGCAAGATATCCTTCGAGCAGATAGCAAAAAACAATATTGAATTTTGATAAATCAATCGTTTTGAAATTTTTAAAATATATTTTCGATTTTGAACGCGTAAACTTGTTTATAATTTTTGATTTCAAATACGCCCAGAAATTAACTTCATAGCCGGATAAATTTTTTACGCCTTGGCGCTCGAACATTCTCAGAACGCGGCCGTCGCCGCAGCCGAGGTCGATCAGAATATCATCGGAATTTAATTTAATGTTTTTTTCGATTGCTTGCAATTGCCGGCGGGACAAGGGAACGTACGGAACTCCGCGCGCTCGGATCAGCCCGATCGCATTTGAAATGCTCCAAATAAAAAGAAGCAGAACAACAATGCAAATAAAAATTCCCGCGATATAAATTATTGCCATTTTATTTTTAAATTAATTTTTAATCCAAACAAATCCGCTTTTCCCGCCGGTAATTCCAAAACATATTTGACAGCGGAAGTTTCCGCCGGAATGATCGGACAAACATTGCCGCTCTCGCAGGGTTTTTCATTTTTGTAAATTTCCAAAACGGTTTTATTTTCATCCAGATAAATAATGTCCAGCGCAAATTTCATTTCATTCATCCAAAAAGAAACCGATTGCGGTTCTTCATAAATGAATAACATGGAATCATAATCAACCATTGCTGAAACGCCGGACAAACCGGAGCTTTTCTCACCAGCTGTCACCGCCAATTTGGCGCAAATGATTTCATTGTTCGGCATTGTCAGGCTTTTCGATTTTCCCGAGGGGGAACAATTGCCGGAATCTTGCGATGCAAAAACATAAACCGCAAAACCGAGCAGCCAAATGGAAATCACAATTATAATGACTTTTTTCATAAGCACTATAATTTTAGCATTTCCCCTGATTTTTCCAAAACAAAAAGAGAGACAAAGTCCTGGCGATGACCTACTTTCCCACATAGTAGTATCATTGGCGCTGAAAGGCTTAACTGCTGTGTTCGGGATGGAAACAGGTGTTGCCCCTTCGCTAAAACCACCAGGACTTTGTCTCTCTTTTATAAATATATACAAATCAAATGAAATTTACACGCTTATGATTTTTTATTTTCAAAACATTTTCTCAAAATATATGCAATGTTAACATTGCAGTGGTTATACGAATCGACTTATTAGTACGGCTCAGCTCAATGCATTGCTGCACTTACACTTACCGCCTATCAACCACGTAGTCTACATGGAGTCTATAACGAAACTTAATCTTGAAGACAGCTTCGCGCTTAGATGCTTTCAGCGCTTATCTAAACCGAACGTAGCTACCCAGCGATGCCCTTGGTAGAACAGCTGGTACACTAGAGGTTCGTCCTTCCCGGTCCTCTCGTACTAGGGAAAAGCCTTCTCAAGTTTCAACGCCCACAGCGGATAGGAGACCGAACTGTCTCACGACGTTCTGAACCCAGCTCGCGTGCCCTTTTAATTGGCGAACAGCCAAACCCTTGGGAGTTGCTTCGCCCCCAGGATAGGACGAGCCGACATCGAGGTGCCGAACCTGGTCGTCGATGTGGACTCGCGGGCACTACTAGCCTGTTATCCCCGGGGTAGCTTTTATCTGATGATCTTCCACGGTTCTACTAACCATGGTCGGTTCACTAAGTTCTGGTTTCCCAACTGCGCG
>JAHIRY010000019.1 GCA_018818405.1 Patescibacteria group bacterium
AACCAAAAGCATGTTGCCCGCATTGTGGTTTTTCAATTTCGGCGATTCGAATCTCGTCTGCAAAATTTCTCGCGCGTCAGCGTATGGAGACAGCGCGATCAAACATTTCAAAATATCGCCCGGCGGAAGAACGCCGTATTCATCGCGCAATCTGCCAGTGCTTCCACCGCTGTCAACCATGGAAACAATAGAGGAAATTTCAATGTCTTCAATTTTTTTCAAAGCGGAAAGCAAAGTGAATTGTCCGGTGCCGCCGCCGATGGTGACTATTTTCATACTTTTTTCACGAATAGGAACGAATTAAACAAAGCCGAACGAAAACATTTTACGCTTCGCGTTTTTCGTTTCTATTTGTTTCAATTCGTTTAGATTCATTTTTCACTATCTGTAACTCTTCCATCGTATTCACTCCCAGACATTCGATCGGATCAACATCAACCATTGAAATCTTGTCGCCTTGATTTTTTGCCAGCGCGATCAGATCCGTTAAATAATATTCTTTTTGATTATTTTTATTTTCCAATTTGGAAATGTTTTCCCAAAGCCATGCTGAATAAAACCATTAAAACTTTCGCCTAAAACAACCTCAAATCCCAAAATTAAAATCAAATAATCACACGCTCCAAAAGACGAACCCCGTCAGAATAATTGGCCCCAATACCACTGCAGTCGAAACGAAGACCACCCTCATAAAATCGGCCAGTCGGAATAGCACTATAAAAACCACTCTTACCATACCCGATAGGAACAGGAATCATAGGCAACGATACAAACCGAGTATAAACATATCCATTAGAATCCAACGGCTCAAACTTTAACAATTCCGAATCTTCATAACCGGATCTTTGTATCACCAACTCCGTGAATATTGTCTGAGTTGCCGCGTATTCATGCAGATTCATCGCGTAAATTTTATTTTCTCCGATTCGATTTTCATTCATCGCCTCGATTTTCGCTCTTTGTGCATCAACTGTTTTTTGTTGTAATTCCGGTCTTTGCGTCGGCCTTGTAAGCATAATATACGGTTCGTCCGGAATGTCGGACACCAATAGTTCATTTCTATTTCTTATCATTTCTTTTAACGAATCACCTTTAACATATGTCCATGATGCCATCCGCACATTTTTATTTTTATATTTAATTTTCGGATTAAAGTCGAGTATATCCCCGAGCGTTGTCTCCAGCATCACTCGCTTGCCCGGCATGATTATCGGTATCGCTCCTTTTTTGATTGCCTTTTTGATTATTCTCTTTTTTTCTTTGGACAAATTCCGAAGTTTATTTCCCAATCCAGTCAAAGCTCTCGTCCATGATTCAAGACCTCGTTCTTGATATGCTTCCATCTCAAAATTACATTGCTGAACCAGATTCCACTGAATAGCTTCTATTTCCGGCACATTCACTCCTCCGTCGTTGAATGCTTCTTTGAACGGATTTTTCGCTTTTCTCACGAAAATCGTTTCAGGCGGCAATTTTTCGCCTTCTCTCGGCAGGAGTCCTCCTTCTCGGAGTCGAGCTTCTCTGGACAATCGTAATTGTTCTTCCCTCTCTTCTCTTTCTCGAACTTGAGCTTCCATTCTCAATCTTCTTTTTTCTTTTCTCTCCCGAGACCTTCTTTCTTTCTCTTCTCTTTCCCGCTGCTCCCTTTCCACCCGTTCGCGTTCCTCTTGCTCTCTCTGCCTCCGCTCTTCCTCGACCAGCGCAATTCTTTCCCTTTCCGCCGTTTCTATTACTTCTCTTTCCAGTCGTTCTTGCTCCGCTCGTCGTTCCGCTTCCACCCGTTCGGCCTCCAGCCGTTCTTGTTCCTCGCGTTCCATGCGCTCCATTTCCAATCGCCCTTGTTCTTCTCGTTCCCGCATTGCTTGCACCGATTGTTCGATCAATTCCGGCATTCTCTTTTCCCGCGCCGCCTCCCTTTCCAAAAATCTCACCTTTCTTTCCATCAGGTCTCTCGATCCACCCGTCACAACAATAAAATGTCGCCAGCTATTGTCAGCTTTGTTTTTATTCGCGGCTGTCGGCTCATGAATGTATTTCTTTGCCGCTTCAATAAATTCGAGCGACGATTCATTTGCTTCTTCCACCTCCAAATTTATTTTCTTCTCCTTCATTTCTTCCGGCTCCAATTCTTCTGCCTCCTTTTCAATCCTTTTTATCATTGATAATAGCGATTCCTTTCTTATAATTTCGTAAATATCCACCGCGACACTTATCTTTTCCAGCAGATTTACGAGGCATTTCAATTCTGCTGCGCTTTTTCTATCTTCCATGAAATTATCGACCGCCCGAATGTCTTCTTCGCTCAATGTCCTTTTTAACCCGTTGATCCGCAAGGCAATCTCAGCCCGCAATTTTTCGATTTGGTTTTCCTTTTTGATTTCAATCATCGACTCGCCGCCATTGAAAGTTGTCATAAATTATTTCTTATTATTTTTAATATCGCATTGCGTAATTTTTCCGCATCATGCCGCGCCAATTCTCCCTCGGTAATTATATCATCTGCGATGATTTTTCTAAATTTATCTTTTACAATATCAAGTTCCACTAAATTGGCGTTTTCCGCCTCATATTTTTTCAAAACATCCTCATCCGGCCGCTTGTTGTTGGCGAGAACAATGTCAATGCGCCGACCGAGATATTTTTCGATTTTTTCCATGAAATTAGAAGCTTTGAAATCATCCGTTTCGCCGTACTTCGTCATAATATTTAAAATGTAAACTATTTTCGCTCGAGTCTTCGCAAAACTTTCTTTTACTCCGAGCACGAGAAAATTCGGCGTGATGCTGGTAAATAAATCGCCCGGACCGATAAAAATAAAATCAGCGTTTTCAATCGCTTCTTTTGTCGCGGGATTGATTTCCATTTTTCCGGAATGCGGAACCAAAAATGTTTTTTTTATTTTTCCCGAACTTCTGCGCAAATCAATTTCCGATTCGCTGTAAATCACT
>JAHIRY010000020.1 GCA_018818405.1 Patescibacteria group bacterium
TAACACATAACGCATATCACATAACGCATAACACATAACGCATATCACATAACGCATATCACATAACGCATAACATGTAGCAATTATCAGGGAGCACAATTAAAATCCTAAATTCGAAATACTAAATACTAAACAAGCTTCAAGCTCGAAATCACAAATTATAAATTATTAATTGCGTAATTATAATTCGCCTGCCCCGCACGCTGCGGTGGAGAATTCGCAGCCACTGCGATACGGATCCCCGCACGCTACGGTGGTAGCAACCAACGGCAAGGAGCACTAGACAAGGAACACAATTGAAATCCTAATTTCGAAATCCTAAATACTAAACCACCGCTGTGAGCGGGATCCCGCACGCTGCGGGACAAATTCGAAATTCCAAATTAATGATAAATCCTAAGTGCGAAATTATAATTAGTCGCAACAATTCCAAATGGCTACAAGCTAAAATACAAATTACAAATCAAAAAACGGCGCTGAGGCCGTTTTTTTTGAAATCTGATTTTATCGAGTGATTGTGATAGTAGCAGCATCCTCCGGATCGCAGGCGCCCATGGTAATAATGCCGGTCGCTTTTTTCTGAATCCAATAATCGGTTTTTGCATCCGTGCCTGACGCGGGGTCTTTCGGTACTGCTCCGACATATCCGTCGGTAACAAGACTGGTAAGATCGGCGCAGGCGGCCTGAGTGACCTGCGCAGTGCAACCGGTATCTCCTCCGGCGGCGCAAGTGCCGACAGTATAATACAAATCATCGGTTAATGCCGCAATATTCACCGCATATGTTCCTCCATTGTCGATCTGATCAAGTTTTACGGCATGAACAATATTTACAATATCAGCCCAACGGCGAGCGTCGCGCGCTTTTTTGAATCTGGACAGCGGATCAAGGGCAATGAAAATAATAGCAGCTAAAATCGCGATAATCGCGATCACGATCAAAAGTTCGATCAAGGTAAATCCTTTTTTATTTGTTTTTATTTCTCTAAACATACTCCATTAACAATTATTAATTTATTATTCGAAAAAATTTATTGTTTCAAACCATAAGCCGCGGAAATCCAGCCTTCTTGACCATCCGCTAACTCTATTTTAAACCATTGATTTGATTCTTGCAACAGAGGATAACTTTCTCCGGGATTTACTTTTGAAATTATTTCAAAAGTTGTTCCCGGACCGCTCCGAGCATTCAGCCAGCCGGTTTCCGTTTCTTTGATTGTGACTGTCGGAACTTTTTCTTCGACAATCGGCAGCTCGGGTTCCACTGCAGGAAATTCTTCGGGCGCTGTTTCAGGAATTACCGCAGGAGTTTCTTCCGTCGGTTCTGCCGGAATTTCCTCGGGAGCAACTTCAGAAGCTTCTGCCGGTTTCTCTGCCGGAACGATTGTACTGCCCGTCTCTTCCTGAGAAATTTCAATCATTTCATCCAATGAAATATTTACTCTGCCCCACAAATAAACTACGTCGGGATTGTCAGTCAATTCAATTTTTGTTTTTTCAATGCTGTTCAAAATATATTGAACTTTATTTTTATTTAGCTTGTTCACCTCAGCCAAAATAAATCCGTCCGCTTGCGTTGGATTGAAAACAAGCCACGTCATTGTTAACGGGAAAACCAATTCAGCCGGCGCGCTGTTCAACGGATCGCTCCACAAAAACTCGCTCGGATTTGTTTCCGTTTCAACTCCGGCTTTTGAAAAAGTTTTCGCTTCTTCGAAATTCGCCGCTGATTCTACCGAATCCTCAATCGTTCTTCCCTGCACTCTGTCAGTCGTGTACGCGGACGCCTTTAGCGCCACCGGAACTTTCACCTCAATGGATTGATTTTTTTGAAACTGAGCTGTAAGTAAAGACGCAACATCTTGTTCTTGTTTTGCTTGTTGATTGCTCTTGAACCAATACGCGCCCGCTATTCCGATAAAACCCACAACCAATATCACCAACAGAATAATTTTTTGAACATTTAATTTTGAAGTCTCTTCTTTTTCTTCAACCAAATTCATAACATTAGACTCAGGTCCTACGCCGTTGCTGATTACGCCGACTTTTTTTTCTTCCGGCATTTCAAAATTTTTCTTTGGCGCGACTAACGGAGACATCGCTTCCGGAGACATGGCCACATCTCTGGCTTCCCAGTCCTTGTCCAAACCGCGCAAAGCCAATCCGGCAGACTGAATATATTCCAATGCTTCTTTTTTATTTATTGTTCCATCCCCTGCCAGCAAATCAGATTCGCCCAGCTCAGCCGGTAATTTTAAATTCGTGGAAAAATAATCGGCAATTCCTCTTAAACGGGCGGAACCGCCCACCAAAATTATTTTTTCAACTTTTTCATTATTTTTTTCTTGAAAATATTTTATCGCTTGCTTCACTTCCTTCAATATCGGCTCCAATGCTTTTACCAACACGGGAAATATTTGCTCACCCGGTTTTGACAATCCGATCCGCCGTTTCTGCTGTTCGGCCGCGGCAAATTTAATTTTTAAAAATCTGGCAACCGCTCGCGTAAAATCTTTTCCGGCGACATCAACCGCAAAAGAAGATTTCAGACCTTCGTCATTGAAAATATCAATGCTTGTTTCCTCTGCTCCGATATCAACAATGCAAACCGGGTTTTCCACGCCAGCTTCAAACAATCCGCGAAAAGCCGCCAATGCTTCCACATCAAAAACATCCACATCCAGCTTCATCTTTTCAAAAAATTCATGCCACTCCGCCACAACTTGCCGGCTGGCGGCAATCACCAGCAATTCAACTTCATCCTCATCCTCGCCAATCACTTTGTAAGAAAATGTGCAATCATCTTCCTCCAACGGGATCGAGGCTTTTACTTCCTGAGCGACAAGATCATCCCGGTCATCTTCCGAATGAATCGGAACTGTGAACGGATGTGAATAAATCTGACTCTTTGGCAAGCCGAAAATCACTTTTTTCGGAATCAACGCCTGCGGAATGGCCGTAGCAAACGCTTGGTCAATGTACTTTGCCAAGCGAGCCTCGTTTTTGATACGGCCGCGCTCAACAATGCCAACAGGCATTTCCACATGTCCGATGCTGGAAACCTGCATTTTTCCGCCGGAAGAAATGAGCTCAACCACATTGATCGTCCTGTCGCCGATATCAAGACCGATTGATTTTTTTGAGAACAAAAACATAATGCCGTTTTATTTTTATGTTGAAACTTCCTCCCAGGAAACAATGGTAATCACATTGCCCGAAAGAGAAAGATCAATTTTTATTTTTTGATTGTATTCGCCGGAAGTTGCTGTCACATTCACCGTTCGATTAACGCCTGCGCTTGCTACGCTTATTATACACGATCCTTTGCCGATTGATAAGGTCTCGCCGGTATATCCGGTATTTATTCGGAGCTGCCGCAAGGATTCTTCGGCGCAAGCGTCGGCAATGGAAAAAGTTTCCGATGAGCGAAGCGAAGCATACCCCATCTCCAATTCGCCCAAACCCAAAATCGAAGCTGAATAAGCGATTATCAGAGCGGCGGCGGCAATCACTACAATGGCGAGCAAGGCGGCGATGCCGGATTCATTTTTTGATTTTGTTTTCATTGTTTGTTTTATTTATTGAAAATATTTGTTCGACGGTCAGACGGATGCGGTGTAGAAACGCAATGGTAGAGACGCATTGCAATGCGTCTCTACCATTGCGTCTCGAACATTTCGTTTTTACCGATATATCGCCTTGCGCGACGAAACGCCGTTCATTTGCAGGGGTTCAACATGTTGAACCCCTGCAAATGGGACGAACGGAAAAACGAAATACGCGGGAGGTTTATCCGCAAGCGCGGAGAGCGTGGAGACGGATGCAATCCGTCTTTACGCCGGACATCCCGCTATTCTATTGTCTCAAACTAACCGCTGTCTGCCAAGATTGCGCGTAATTGAATTCAACATCCGGATTGGTATTTTTGTACGCGGAGGTAAACTGAACACGGATATTTTCGCGATAAGACGCTGATGTTAAATTCGTGAACACCAAATTTGTCACTTTGATGCGATCGCTCGTTATCGGTATTGCGGCGGACAGGCCTTCCTTTATTTGAAGAGTTCCATCATCATTGTTCAGACTGATTATCGTCGGATTCTTCGCCGCATCAGCCATGGCGAGCGACAGAACGCCCGGATCGGTGCCGAAAGTGGAAGCTCCAACATTAACCGCCGCAGCCGCCATTATTCGCTGAGTGATAAATTGCAAAGAAACACGGGCGTTTGATTGCACTTCTTCGACAGTATATGTTTTGTTCCTGGCTTCGGAAACCGAAAGGCTGAATGAAATAAAACTAACCATGGCGATACTGATGATCGCAATATAAATAATCGTTTCGATTAAAGTAAAACCTTTTTCTTTCATGCTATTTGTAATTAATGCGGACTTCGCTGAGAACAGGAGTATCTGCGCTGTCTCCGCTGAATTCCACTCTGTATTGAACCCATTGATTGCCATTTAAATTCACCGGAATCAATGATCCGCTCGATGAAGTGAAATATGTGCCGGCTCCGGCAACTCCGTACCAAGCGCTCCAAAGTCCGGGAGATCCGCCGGAATCAGGCGCGGTTCTAATTTGAAATTTGATCGCGCAAGCGGGTGTACAAACAGGAATTGTCGCGTCCCAATCAATAATCTGCACCGGCGACGCGTCAGTCATATTGAAAGCGGAAGAAACCAGATAGCCGGAAATTTCATAACCTCCGCCTCCGCCTACTCCCTGAAAATGAAGAAACAAACCATTGTCGCCCACCGCCCAACCTTCAGTGGCGCTTGCCAGGGAAATTTCATTTAAATTTGTCGCTGTCGGAGAAGTGAACAATGCCCAGTTAATTCCTCGATAACGAATAATGGTGCCGGCAGCGCCCACCGCCCAGCCATTGTTCGATGCTCCCAAAAACACCGCATTCAAAGCATTGGTCGTCGGTGAAACCTGCGTTGACCAAGCCGCTCCGTTCCATTTTATAATTGTCCCTGCCGCGCCCACCGCCCAGCCGTCATTCGCGGCCGCGAGGAAAACATCATTCAACTCATTGGCCGTGGGAGAAGCAACTGTTACCCAAGCTGCGCCATTCCAACGAATAATAACTCCGCCCGCGCCAACCGCCCAGCCGTCAGAATCGGACAACATATACACGCTATTCAAATTTGAAACTGTAGGCGATGCCTGCGCAGACCAAGCTGCTCCGTTATAATGTAATATTGTTCCGGCATTGCCGACAGCGTAAACACTGGTCGAGCTGACCGCGGAAACTCCATTCAAATTATTTACCGTGGGAGATGCAACAGTACTCCAGGTTCCCGAATTGTTGAGAAGAATCAATCCGCCGTTTCCCACCGCCCAGCCGGTGGTAGAACTGACAAAATCAGTATCATTGATAACGGAAGATGTGGGAGAAGTATCAACCTGCCAGGCATAACCGTTGTAACTGTTCAAAGAACCGGCATTGCCGACCGCAAATCCGCTCGTGGTAGAAACCATGTCAATACCGCGCAAAGTCTGTACGGTTGGATTGTTATAATTAATGGTCACTTCTTGAAACTCCGGTGAGAAATTCTGATTGCCGGTGGAAAAAGAAACTCGATATTGAATATAACGGCCAACGGGAGAAGTGAGCGCTTCACCGCTCGGAATCGTGTGAGAGCCGGAAAAAGCAGACCAACTGCCGTCGGGAACCGCGGTATTTCCGGTTCTCGTATTGATAATAATGTCAGTGCCATAAGTTCCGGTATCTTCGAGCCATGAAATATAATCCCAATGAGTGATGGCAGAACCGCTGTCAATCACTGAAGAAGTGAAAGTTCCGGTAAAGGAATATAGTAGTTTGTAATGAATTATTGTCGTATTCTGACCCATGGCCCAAATGTCCGAGGCGCTGACCATATAAACGGTAAACAAATTATTTCCTGTGGGAGAAGTCTGCGTTGACCAAGCGGTTCCATTCCAGCGAATAAGAACTCCGCCCGCGCCGACCGCCCAACCGGAGGAAGATGAACTTAAATGAACATCCGATAAATTGACAGCCGTGGGCGAAGTAAATGTCGCCCAGCTGACGCCATTGTATCGAACAATCACGCCGCCATTGCCGACAGCCCAGCCGTCTGACGCGGAAACCATGTGGACTGAATTTAGTTGCGCTGCGGTTGGCGAAGTGACTGCTGACCAACTGACGCCATTGTAATGAATAATTCTACCGCCGGAACCGACAGCCCATCCGTCTGACGCGGAAATCATGTAAACGGAATTTAAATCAGTGCCAACCGGCGAAGCGTTATTCGCCCATCCGGCTCCATTGAATCTGACTATTCGTCCACCCTCGCCCACCGCCCAACCGTCTGACGAGGAAACCATGCTAACTCCGAACAAATCATCTGCGGTCGGCGATGACAGATCTGTCCAAACGGAACCGTTGTAAGAAAGTATTCTCCCCTGCCGTCCCACCGCCCAGCCGTGCGTGGCGTCCACCATGTCAATTGAATAGAGATTTTTGTTTGTGGGAGAAGCTCTGCTCAGCCAATCGGCGCCGTCATAATTTAAAATATTTCCGCTCGCGCCCACAGCCCAACCGGAATTGGCGCTAGTCATATCCATGGCATAAACAATAAAACTTCCCGGAGCAGAAGTAATTTCCGACCAATTAACGCCGTCATATTTTAAAATCGACTCCTCATTCGGCATACCGCCGACAGTCTGGCCAAAGGTAGTGGAAACCATATCAACTCCATTCTGGCCATTGACAGTACTCGGAGTTATGTCAGTCCAAACGGTTCCGTTCCAGGCAATCATTTCTCCCTGCCCCACTCCGTTGCCTCCGACCGCCACGCCAAAATTAGTGCTGACCATTGAAACCTGATGAAGTTCGCGGCTGGCCGGCGATGCTTGCACCGCCCAGCTCGTGCCATTGTAAAACAACATTGTCCCCTGCTGTCCGACAGCCCACCCATGAGTCGCGTCAACAAAATCCATGCCATACAAACTCTTGCTTGTCGGTGAAGCGGCCGTACTCCAAGCTGAACCATTATAGCTCAATATCGTACCGCTCGCTCCCACAATCCAACCGCTGGAAGCGGAAAGTAAATGAACTTCTTCCAAATCCTTTGACGTGGGAGACGCCGCTGCCGTCCAAATGGCGCCATTCCAATGCTGAATTTCACCGCCGCGAGCGACAATCCAGCCGTCTGTGGCGGAAAACATGAAAATATCACGAAGCTCTTTTGTACTGGCAGATGAAATTCTTGTCCAATTGAATCCATCCCAATGATAAATAGCGCCATTATTGCCAATAATCCAAATATCATTGCCGGCGATAATATGGACAGCGGTTAAATTTTCCGTTGTCGGGCTGGCGATCGATGCCCAGCTGGTTCCATTCCAACGGATAATCGTACCGCCGCGGCCAACCGCATAACCGAGATTCTGATTTAAAAATTGAATATCTTCAAGCATTTTTCCGGCTACGCTTCCGCCGGTTCCTTCGAAAACGCCCCATTGTTCGCTCTGCGAGAGAAAAACGCTTGCCGGAGCGCCTGAACCGATGACAGAAGTATTCACCCGGGTTCCGGCATTAAAATGAGTATCAGTCGTCTGCGTTGCGACCGAACCGCCGCCCGGAAGCCAGCGATCAAATCCGCCGACACCGCCGCCGGCCAACGATACTTCGCCGGCAGTGGAAACATCGAGATTTCCATCATCAGTGCTGTATTTCGTCGCATTTGACCAGACGATCTGTCCGCTACCGCCAACCCAATCGGTCTGCGTCCACTCCCGGGAATCCCAATTAGTGAGATATTCGATTTTCTGAATGGAATTCGTTATTCCCGGACGAATGGTCCAGGTAATATCTACCGTCACTTTTTTGCTGTGCAAATCAGTGTAAATCGCCGGACAAGAAGCAATCGTGTGAAGCGCATTTCGGCAAACCGGATCAAAAGTAATTGTTCTCGTAAACTGTCCAAGGCTTTCATCCGTTCCCTCGCCGGAAAAAACCCATTGGCTTCCGCTGATAGAAACCGCGCTTTGGTTGAAAATAAGCTGATTCCAGCCGTTGTCTCTGATCGAATGAACCGCTTCCATGCCTTCCTGCGCAAGAGCTTCCGCCTGAGTTTCCTCTCCGCCCTGCATCAAGGCGTTAAAACCGCCGACAACAAAAGACGCGAGAGCTGATGCCACCAACGCAAAAATCGCCACCGCAAGAATGGCTTCGAGGAGACTCTGTCCGCGCTGATGAAATATTTTCAACATTTGGCGATTCGATTTAAGGAAAAACCGACAAATCATTTTTCAATTCCTTTTTTCTCTATGAAAAACCGGCGAAATAAAAAAACTTATCGGCTGTTCCTTAATTACTCATTTACCCTGCCAAAAGAATTGATGGAAATCTGCCGACTGCCGGAGGTCGCGTGCGTCAAGGTGACATTTCCCGTATGGTCAGGCATTCCCAACTGTCTGGAAAAATTCACTTCATCATTTGTCAGAGTGGTTGTAATCGTCAGACTGGTATCAAGCACGGTTTCCCTGTCGTAGGCGGCATTTCTGGTCGCATAAGATGTTCCTTGGTATAAAATAAATTTATTTGTTTGAAACTTCACTCCATGAGGAGAATCATTGATCCGAGCGAAACTTCTTTCTTGCGCTGTCCGCAAAGTCTGGATCATCTGTTCCGTGTTTTCATTCAACTGAGATGAAACTTGCAAATTGCCAAAAGCAAAAACGGCTGATATTGCCAGAACAACCGTAATGGAAACAACGATCAACACTTCGATCAAGGTAAACCCCGATTGCTTTGAAGGTAATTTTTCAATCTGATGATTTTTATTTTTTGAAAACATGAAATTGCGGCGGTTATGACTTGACACTGGAACAATCAAACACAATTTTATCCGGCGATATTTCCGGTAATATAATAGATCGGCGTAATGATTGACAAAGCCAAAAATGCGACAACCAAACCGATAAATCCCAGCAAAATCGGTTCCAATGCGGTGGAAAGAGCTTTGGTGGAATTTTCAATTTCGATTTCATAAAAATTTCCCAAATACGCAAGAGTGTCTTCCAAACTGCCGGATTCCTCGCCCACTCGGATCATCTCAATTATCATTATGGGAAACAGATTTTCAAACGGACGAAGACTGTCGGAAATCTTTGTTCCTTTTTGGATTCGCCGGCTGACATTTTCAACCGCTTGCTGATAATAATAATTTCCCAGAGTTCCCTTTGTAATAACCAGAGCTTCATCAACATTCAAACCGCTTTTCAAAAGCATGGAAAAAATGGAACAAAACCGAACCAAATTGCTGTTGCGGCTGATTTCTTTCACGATCGGAATCCGAAGAATTGTCCAATGAATTATCGGCTTCATGAATTTTTGTCTGACCAGCCAAATTATTCCGACAATACAGGCAACCAATCCGCTTAATAATATCATTCCGTAACTCTGCACAACATTGGCGAACGCAATCAGCGCGCGCGTGGTGATCGGCAAATCTATTCTCAATCCTTCAAACAATGGCGTGATTTTCGGCAAAACCAAAAAAACCATGGCAATGCCAAGAATGAAAGACGCGACCAACACAATAATCGGATACAGCATGGCGCTTCTGATTTTTTCCACCAGCTCTTTTTCTTTTTCCAGCTGAATGGCAATGTTTTCCAAATTTTCTTCCAATGTTCCGGCTGTTTCTCCGGCAAAAGTGGAGCTGATGAACGCGCCGGAAAAAACTTTCGGATATCTGGCAAATGAATCTGCCAATGAATTGCCTGATTCCACTGATTTCAAAACACCGCGAAGAACATTTTTTAATTTTCCGCGATTGGTGTCAATGGCAATGGTCAGCGCGTCGTTCAGGGAAATTCCGGATTTCAACATTACTGCCAGCAGTTTGGCGAAAAGAGCTTTTTGCACAATTCCCGGACCGCCCAGCGGAATATCAATGTCCAGAAATTCTTTTTTCATTTTTTGTTTCTTTTTTTGTTTTTTCATATTCTAAAAATGAGAATGAACAATACTATTGATAAACCAATTATCCTTTTGTCGCCCGCATGACTTCTTCCAAGGTTGTAATGCCGTTCAATACTTTTTCCATTCCATCCTCCAGCATTGCAGTCATGCCGTTTTTGCGGGCGATTGCCATCAATTCATCGCTGTTTGCCCGTTTCATAATAGCCTCTTTAATATTTTCCTCCATTTCCAAAACTTCAAAAATTCCGAGCCGTCCGGAATAACCGGTATTCGAACAAACAGTGCAGCCGCTTCCCTTGTAAAAATCCAGCTTTGTTAATTTTTTGTAATATCCTTTTTCCATTAAAAATTCTTTTACGCCCGGATCATAATCAATCATTGCCTTTTCTTTGTCCGAAATATGATATGAATAACGGCAGCTCTCGCAAATTTTTCGCACCAAACGCTGAGCGACAACAACATTGATTGTCGAAGCGACCAGGAACGGCTCGATCTTCATGTCAATCAATCGAGGCAAAGTTGTCACCGAATCATTGGTATGCAGAGTGGACAAAACCAAATGTCCGGTAAGCGCGGAATTGACGGCAATGCCGGCTGTTTCTTCATCTCTGATTTCACCGACCATGATAATGTCGGGATCCTGACGGACAATCGAACGCAAGCCCTTGGCAAAAGTCAAATTGGTTTTCGAATTCACCTGAATCTGGCTGATTCCCTCAATATCATATTCGACCGGATCTTCGATCGTGGAAATATGAACATCGCGCTTATTTAAAATTTTCAATATGGCATAAAGAGTTGTCGTCTTGCCGCAGCCGGTCGGACCGGTGACCAGAATCATTCCGTGCGGTTCTTCCATGGCTTTTTTCAATTTTCTGAAATCGCCGGACAACAATCCCAGACTGGCCAGACTGAATTGGCGCGCCTTTGATGACAAGAGACGCAAGACAATATTTTCGCCCTGCGTCACCGGCAAGATCGAAACTCTGATATCGATTTTTTCTTCTCCGGTGGCAAATCTCATTTTTCCATCCTGAGCCGCTCGATGCACATCGGTTCTCATGCCTGACAATATTTTTATTCGGCTGACAATATATTCGGCGAATTCTTTTGATAATTCCAAAACATCGTGCAATTTTCCGTCAATGCGAAATCGGATCAATACTTTTCTTTCATACGGTTCGATATGAACATCGGAAGCTCTGTTTTCATAGCCGTATTGAATAATGGTGGAAACCATTTTTACAATAAGACTATCGCGTTCTTCGCGCGTCAATTCCGGATTTTTCAATTGCTCCATTATTTTTCCGAATTCAATCTTTATGTCAACCTTGTATTTTGAAAGAGCGTTGTCAATATCATTTTCCGAAACAAAATACGGAGACACTTTCATGCCCGTTCTTTTTTCGATAAAATTAATGGTTTCCAGATCATCGGGATCGCGCATCGCAACATCCAGCTCATGATCGGTACGGCGAAAAACAATTACTTTTTTCGCGCGAGCGACAACGGGAGGCACAAAATTCAAAACATCCAAATCTATTTTCTTCTTCCTCAAATTCACAAAATCATAACCCGAGGATTCGGCGATCAACTGAGTCAATTGCTCTTCATCGATCAGATCAAGACTGACAAGCAAATCTTCGAGATTTTTTTTTTGCTCGTTTGCCTGCGCCAGCGCGGATTTGAAAGCTTTTTCCCGGATAAACCCCGGACGAACCAGCAATTCTTCTAATTTCTTGTTTGTCATCCGCATAATATTATTTTCTTCTAGATACTTTTAATTTGGCCAAATGTTCTTTTATCCGTTCCACCACTTCTTTCATGGAAAAATTCGCTTTTACCAAATAATCGATCGCTCCCAGCGATTTTCCCTTTTCAATATCAGAATCCTGACCCAGATTTGAGAGAATAATCACCGGAATGCGCGACAAGGTCTTGCTCAAATGAATTTCCGTCAATACTTCAAATCCGCTTTTCACCGGCATTACCAAATCCAATAAAATCAAATCCGGTCGATTTTCCTTGATTTTTTTCATTCCCTCGGCTCCGTCAAAAGCGAGTGCAACTTCAAATCCGGCTCGGCTGAGTCCGTCTTTGTAGGCGCGGCTGATGAACTGGTCATCCTCGATCAATAAAATTTTGGGTTTATTTTGCGTTTCGGCTTTATCTTTCATAATTTATTTTTTACTTGATTTGAATTATTTTTTGTTGTGAGTCAGGGGATCCGGAGACTAGGGGACCAGGGGACCAGGGAACCAGGGGCCCAGGGGACTAGGGAACCAGGGATCCGGAAACCCGGAGACCCGGAGACCCGGAGACCCGGAGACCCGGAAACAAGGAAACGGGGAAAATAACAGATCTGGTGAGCGAAAATTTCGGTAGCCTGGTCTCCGGATAGCCTGATAACCGAATATCTTAAACAAAGTATAGCAATTTCACACGGCTTCTACAAATGATTGTTTGATTCAGCCAGTCCTTTTTCTCCCTTTTTCTCTCTCATTCCAGCCTCGGGAATACTGACGAAAAATGTTGTGCCTTTGTTTTTTCCGGGAGACTCAAACCAGATTTTTCCGCCGGAATTGTCCAAGATCATCTTCGCGACATACAAGCCCAGTCCGGACCCCTCGGTTTCCGCTTTTCTCGCATCGTCGGTTCTGAAGAATTTTTGGAAAATCTTCGGCTGAACATCCTTTGGAATTCCCATTCCTTGATCCCGCACGCTGATCATATAAAGATTATTTTTCTTTTCAACTTTAACATGAATGTCGCACTTTTTTTCTCTGGAATAACGAATCGCATTGCTGATCAAATTGTGAACGACTTGTCTCAGCAACATGGGATCAATCATGACTTTCGGCAAGGGCTTTTCCGGTTTCAAAAGTTCTATCTTGCAAAAACACTTTTCAACCAAAGGCTGGACTTCAGCAATAATATTCTGCAAAAAAACTTCCAACTGCAGCGATTCGGGCGATACCTTCATCCGGCCGGTCTCCAGCCGAGAAACATTCAGCAGATCATTCACCAATCGAACCATGCGCCGGGTTGATTGATAAATGCTGTCCAAATATTCTTTTTGTTTTTTCGTCAAATTTTTTCCGTTTTCGTCAACCAATAATTCAATAAACAATCTGATGGCCGTGAGCGGAGTATTTAACTGATGAGAAGCGATGGAAACAAATTCGGTTTTCGCTTCTTCCACTTTTCGTTCCTTTGTCACATCCCTGAAAACGATAACGCAGCCGATAACTTTTCCCCTTGAATCTTTCAATGGAGCCGCGCTGTCGGCGACCGCGGTTTTCACTCCGTCTTTTTTGATGATTATGGTTTTTGAGTCCATCTGATGCGCTTTTCCCGTCTTGATTGTTTCTTCGATAAATAAATCTTTCTTTTCATTTTCCTCCTCATTTACAAAATGAAGTATTTTGTCATAACGACAGCCGATCGCCTCGCTTTCGGTATATCCGGAAAGCTTAGCGGCGGCGGGATTCAACAAAACTATTTTCATTTTTGCATTTACCACCAGAACGCCGTCGGCAATGGTTCGAAGAATCGCATTGATTTTGTCTCTTTCCTGAGAAGCGATATCTTTTTCCTGTTCAATATCTTCGAGAACATTTAAAATCGCATTCTGCTGATGTTCCAATTTTCCTCTATGCTTTAAAATCTCAGCTGTTTGCGATTCCACTTTTCGATCAATTTCCTCCCGCGATTTTCTCAAAGACTCTGACATACGATCAAAGGCCTGCGCCAATTGTCCGAATTCATCCGGTGTATCAATTTCCATCCGATAGTACAAATCACCCTTTTCCACTATCTGCGTGCCTTTTTGCAATTTGATTAGCGGCTCGGAAATAATTTTTTTGAAAATCAAAGTTCCGGCAATTCCCGCGACAATCAACATTAAAATTGAAATAAGAAACATGGACCTTCTCACAACCAAAGCAGTCGCATTGGCCTCGGATTCATCAATGGAAACAATCAAACAAACCGACAAATCAGGAATCCATTCATATTCTGATGCAACAAAAGCATCGCGATAATTCTCAGAATGCAAATGTCCGCTCCCGCCGCTGACGCATTGCTTCGCAATTTCGGAATAATCGAATTTTTTGAATGCCGCTCCGGGAATATATTTGGACTCTATGACCAACAAATTGCTGCCGTTAACCAAATATACTTCGCCGGTTGCTCCCAATCCCTCGGTAATCATCATCACTTCGTTCAATTTTTCAGAGTCAACTCTCGCGGCCAATACTCCGATCGTATTGTCCAGCTCATCCTTGATCGGAAACGAGACCGTTGTGGAAGGAGCTTGAATCGGCAAAGAGTAATAAAAACTCTGGACAAATTCTCCATTCAATCCCTGTGTAAAAAACGGTTCGGCTGACTTTATTTTTCCTTTTTGTTCCGAATCCGTGGAAAAAATCACTTTTCCCGAATTGTCCATGACGAAAATCTCGCTGAATTCGGCTGAAGCCGCTTTTTCCCGGAGAAGAGATAACATCGAATTTTCATAACGCACTCGCCCCGTCTCATCATCCGCCGCGGCGGCCAGCTGAAATCCCCTATAATCGGAAATAAACGCCGAAGAATCTGCGGTCGCTTTCAATTCTATTTGCGCGCGCTGAATATAACGCTCGAGCTGAACTTTTTTCAAAGCCAAAACACTCTGCAACTGAGAAGCTGTTTTTTCATCAAACGCCTTTTGCAATAAAAAATATGTTGCCGCGCCCAAAGTACAAAAAACCAGAAGAAGCAAGAGCAATATCGCAAAAATTATTTTTTTCGTCACTTTCATTTTTTTTATATTACACTTTGTTTTTTAAAACAATTCTATAACTTCTTTTTTATAGACGTTGAATTGCGGCTCTCCAGAGCGCGAATCTTCTTTTTCAATTCCAGCATTTTCAACTCGCGGCCGACCATGAGATCGACTATTCTTTCCAACTTTTCCTGCTTTCTTTTCTCCCGCTGAAACAGCATGGCATTTTCAATCGCCATGGAAAGTTGATAACTGATCGTATTCAATAAATTCAAATCTTCGGGCGTAAAAATATCTTTTGAAACTTTTTCGCCGAGACAGAAAACTCCAACCAGATGATCATTTGATATTATCGGCATGCAGACGGCCACGCCGAATTTTCTCAGGAATTTTCCCGCGCCTTTCATTATAGTTTTGATTTGTATTTTTGTGCGCGATTCCAGCTCTTCGACTTTGCGCTCCAGCTCTTCGTAGATAATCAGCTCTTTTCTTCTTTCGAAATATTTGAACAGCGGATCATTGACGCTGAAACGAAAATCTTCTTTTTTGACAAATCCGATAATTTTTCTCGGTTTGAACCATTTCCGCGATTCATCTCTCAATAGAAAAACCGCTTTGTCAACCTTTAACACATCAAAAAGTTTTTCCGCCACTGATTCCAAAATTCCATTCAATTCCAAACTGGTGGTCATTATTTTCCCCAAATCGTGGAGCGTATCGGCATAATCGTATTTGTCGCGGAAAAAAACTTTATCGGTAATTTTCAAAAACCATGATTTCAAATGAGGGAAACAAAGCGCGAATAAAATACAAGCCGCGCCGGCGCTGAACATGGGAGCCATGTCAGTCAATTCCCGCAAGTAATGCTCGAAAAAAACTATAATTGAAAGGAACAACAGAGCGAACAAGGAAAAAATAAAAAAATAAACCAAGCCGATCTGAATGACCGAACGGACATCCAGCAAGCGATATCTGATGATGGAATAAGCCAACAGCATATAAAATGCCAGCAACGCCAAACCCGGACCGAAAAGACTCGCTTCCGAGTACCCGAGCCACGGCAAAACCATGTTTGTGGTGACGCCGATCAATGTGACGGCAACAACCCCCAATAAAAAATATAAAATTTGTTCTCTGGCAATGCCTTTTTCTTTGCGGTATTTCTTTATCATGATCCAAATTATCAAACTCAGATAAACGAGCAACATGACAAAAACCGCGGTGAACAAATGTCCGGCTTCATAGCTGGTGCCCCATTCTTCTATTTTTACGCTGGAAATATTGAATCGGGTCGGAACGAATATTTCCAATATCGCAACCGGAAAAAAAATCAAAAACAATTTTAGTTTCGAAATCTTTTTTTTCTTTTCTCTCCTGGGAAATATCAACGAAAAATACAAGACAAACGCAATGAAAATCGGAACTCCGGCCATGGCCCACCGGGCAAAGAACATTGCCCAGACCGCCTCGTGAGAAAAATCGGACAAAGCGGAAAACAAAAGCCAGGAAGCCGAGCCCAGAGAAAAAATAAAAAACGCCAGATTCTCGCGATCTCGAGGATTGCGAAACAAGACCCAGAGTCCGAGGATCACATTGATGGAAAAAATTGAAATTGAAAAAATGAAAACAACTAGACTGATAAGTGAGTACATAGACTACGGCCGTTTTTTTTATTTTATTCGTTTTTATTTTTTTTAATTCGGATATTTGATGCCGCGCGGCATAAATTCATATTCAATGTCAATGTCTCCGCCCGCCGGACGGAAAACATTTTTCATCATATTCAAAACGGCAACCGGATCGAATTTTCTGCAACTGTAAACATCAATGGTGATAAATCTGGTGGGAATCAATGTGTGAACCTGAATACCCGATTCAACCAGCGGAACCCAGCCGGAAAATCCGGCTTTGTCAGGATATTTTTTTGCGTCAGTGTCCACGAGAAACGGCGGACTTTGCTTGCGAGTGCCGATGAGATCGGGCAATTGCTCCAAAAATTTATAACAAACCGCGAAATCATCGGGCTTGTCGCCCAAACCGCGCTCGCAGTTGTAAATATCAGCCAATAAAGACCAGCCGAACGGCTGATGGCTAATTTGTTTTGCGGAATTTAATTCCAAGGCTGACTTTTTCTCTTCTTCCAAAATCAAAGAGATACGATCAAGTGCGCTCAATCTTTGCATAAATTTATTTTCATTTTAAAATTTATTTATATGCTTTTATTATATCACAAATATTATTTGATTCCCACGAATAACTTTCCACAGCCGATTGAAAAAATTCGAAAATAGTATTAAGATAATCTAGGCCGTTCATTTCACCGGGAAAAAGGAGGGGAAAGATGAAAATCTTGCTGATTCAACCGCCCATGCATCCGGAGGTCATCACCTTTGGAACAATGGAACCGCTGGCGCTGGAAACATTGTCCGCCGCCATCAAACTTGATTCCGACCTGGCGCACCAAGTTGCGGTGAGAATTCTGGATCTGCGCGTGGAAAAAAAAGGCGCGCTCGAAAAAACATTGTCGGAATTCAATCCGAATATTGTCGGAATCACCGGCATTACCATTGATTTCCCCACAATGATGCAAACCGCAGCGCGCGTAAAAGAGCATTCGTCCGCAATCGCAATCGTTGTCGGCGGACATCACGCAACAATGGCGCCGCAGGATTTTTTCAGAAAAAATGTGGATCTGATTGTTCGCGGGCCGGGAGTCAGAACTTTGCCTATGATCGTCAAGGAGCTTGCCGGAAACCGAGATTTCAAAAAAATTCCCGGGGTTATTTTTCAGCAAGACGGAAATTTCACAGAAACCGAGGGCTGGGATTCCTCTATCGAAATTTCGCATCTGCCGATTCCCGATCGATCGCTCACGAAACAGTATCGAGGGAAATATCGTTTCGACGGATTTCCCTGGGGATTGGTGACAACTTCGCAGGGATGTCCGTTCAGATGCACATTTTGCGCTTGCTGGAAAGTGCTTGACGGCCGATACATTGCCAGAGACCCGGAGGATGTTGTCGAGGAATTCGCGCGCGTTCCGGAAAAAAGAATTTTCATTGGCGATGATCACACTTTCGGCAATATCGCCCGGGCTGACGCCATTGCCGAGCTGGTGCGAAAACGAGGACTCAAAAAAACATTTCAAGCGTACAGCCGAGCTGACGCGATCGCTCGCCATCCGCAAACATTCAAGCGCTGGGCGGAAATCGGACTTTTCGCGCTCACCGTGGGATTCGAAGCATTGAGAGATGAAGATCTGGCGGCAATGAACAAGAAAGGGTCTGTCGAGATAAATGAAAGAGCCAACAAAATTCTCGTTGACTGCGGAATTCATAATTACGCTCACATTTTGTTGAATCCGGCTTTTGACAATAGCGATTTCCGGAGAATCGGCGAATATGTTTTCCAGCTGGGAATATTGCATCCTGTTTTTCCTGTGCTGACTCCCCTGCCCGGAACCGAGCTTCGAAAAACAACCTCGAATATTTTTCCGGATGAACATCAATACTACGACCTCGGACATCCAATATTGCCGACCACTCTTTCTCCCGAAGAATTCTATGCGGAAATGATGCAGCTCTTTTGCAAAAATTATTCAGTCAGACGATGGCTGGCCGCCAAAGCGAAAAAGTTCATGAACTTTGCGACGCGGACGGATAAATATCCGTGGAATGAAACCCGAGCGCCGGAATGGTACACGATTCCGATCGCGCGACGCTGGATCAGCCGGGAGCTGAGTCCGAATCGATTGAACACGTTTCTGAGCAAATTCAAAAAGTAGCGATTTATTTCCTCCGCCGTTCGATAACGGCGGAGGAGTTTTTTTTGAAAAATGCGACTGAACACTGAATTTTGTTCGCCGGTAATAATTTTTGTTCAGACGGTGAAATACTAAGCGAAGCGACAACAAAAATTGTCAAACTGAGCCTGTCGAAGGGCGACATTTTTTTCGGCATAGTCGGTTTCGTTGAGATTTTCGGAAAGAGATTCAGAGATTAAGTTAGTCGTTCCCTTAATTACTCAATTACTTAGTTACTCTAAGTTAAGCGAAGCAACTACAAAAATTGTCAGA
>JAHIRY010000021.1 GCA_018818405.1 Patescibacteria group bacterium
CTCGCGGCAAAGAACCCAAATCAAAAGTTTGTTTAATCCACTCTTCCGGATTTTCTTTTCCCACATCATCGTTCGCCCATTCCAACAATTCTTCATACGCTTTTTCTTTCATTTCCTCATCATTTATTTCCTTGCTTTTCAAAAATTCCAAAATCTCCGCCATTTTCTTGCTCGATTTTCTCGCGAGAACGAGATCCTGCGTTTTTTCAATATCTTCAAGAGTTCTGCCGTTGAGAATTTGCAACAATTCGGCCTTCAACTTATCAAAATATTCTCGCTCAACATTGCTCAGGTTCGCTTTCACTGCCAGTGATTCGAGATTTTGATTTTCCGGTTTTATTTTTTCAGTCATATTATTTTCTTTTTTTTCATGATTAGAAAACCTACAACGTAAGTTCTCCTATTTGACCTTTTTTATAAAATTCGCGCGCTTTACTTTTGACAATTTCAGAACACCCCGAGACATTCAGATCATTTCGGACAATCAAATCATCCGGCAAATCTTGCAACAAAGACTCTGCCACGCAAAGATTCTCAACTTTTGTTCCACTCGGCAATCTTGTTATTTTTTTATTTCCGCTAATATTCAAAATTTTCGTCACTGTCACTCCTTCAAGCGTTGAAAGCTCACTATCTCTCGCATAAAGCTCTTCAACGATGGTGTCTATCGGCAATTTTTTTAATTTTTTATTGTCATTAATATTTAAAATTTTCGTAACCTCCACTCCCTCCAATGTCGAAAGACCACTATATTCCGCATACAGCTCCTCAACTTTTGTTCCACTCGGCAAACTTGTCAGCGTTTCATTCCCTCTAATATTTAAAATTTTCGTCACCTCCACTCCCTCCAATGTCGAAAAAACACTATATTCCACATACAGCTCCTCAACTTTTGTTCCACTCGGCAAACTTTTTATTTTTGTAGTTCCCGCAATATGCAAAATTTTCGTCACCTCCACTCCCTCCAGCGTCGAAAGATCACTTCCTCCCACATTAAGCTCCTCAACTTTTGTTCCGATCGGCAAGCTCTTTATTTTTTCATTGCCCCAAATATCAATAACTTTTGTCACTTCCACTCCCTCGAGCGTCGTGATTTCACTATATCGCGCGTAAAGCTTTTCGAGTTTTATTCCTTTCGGCAAAACAGTCAACTTCTTGGTATATGATATGGCCAATGAGGCAACTTCCAAATTTTCCGGCAAATATGAAACTTTCGTTTTACTTAAATCCAATTCGGCTCCTCTCACTTTCATTCTTGGCAATTCATCCAAATCAAATGTCTGCTCAAGCCATTCTTCAGGATTTTCTTTTTCCACATCATCTCTCGCCCATGCCAACAATTCTTTATACGCTTGTTCCTTCATTTCCTCATCGTTTATTTCCTTGCTTTTCAAGAATTCCAAAATCTGCGCCATCTTATTGTGAACTCTTCTCGCAAGAACAATCTCCTGTGTTTTTTCAATATCTTCAAACGTCTTCCCTCCGAGAATTTGCATTAACTCAGCTTTCAACTTTTCAAAATATTTGCGCTCCAAATTATCCAAGTTCGCTTTCACTGCCATTGATTCGAAATTTTTTGTTTCAAATGTCGATTCCATATTTACATGCTTTATTTCAGCCACATATCATTAACAATGTGGAAATAACTAATTTTAGTTTATTCCTGAAAATCATATCAAAATTCTCAGGGCATGACGAATCCCCGAGCCCGGCACGGGAAAATCCATTGAACTATCTTCGGAAAATAACATAACTCTGTCAACTCCATTCCAAGAACCCTCGACCGGCCGGCAAGAAATGTCTCTCTCCGGAATAAATCTTGTATATGTATCTTTATCTAGAGGTACAAGTTGCGTTAACTTAACATCATCTTCCTCGTAGCGTTTAATAAGCATTTCGGAAAAAAGCATTTGCATCGCCCCATATTCATAAAAATTCATAATGTTCAGAGATGGCCGATTGGATATCGCTCGTTTTTGATTGACATTTTCAACCGCTCTTATTTGATTTCTCACTGACATCTCTTGAAATTCCGAATCTTGAGTTGGTTTTGTCAGCAAAATGTATGGTCCCTCCGGAATATCACCTGCGGAGTTCTGCGCCGCAGACATAATAACGGATACATTCGGAATAAAATCAATACTTGCTTCCGGCAATTCTTCAGAATATTCATGTGTATATTTCGGGCTCAAATTTCTGATCTGTTCAATTTCTGATCCCAGTTGAATTTTCTTGCCCGGCATGATTACTGCAATAGCACCTTCTCTTGTTTCTTGTTTGATGAATTCCAATTTCTCCAAACTCATTTTTCTCAATTTTTCTCCCGCTCTTTTCACTTCTTCCGCCCATTCATGCACTCCGCGCGATTCATAAACCTCGGCATTCATATCCGCCAATTCTTCAAAATTCAATTCATAATCAATCGTTTCCGGCGCGTCAACTCCGCCGTCCTTAAACGCTTCGGCAAACGGATTTTTCGCGTCTTTTATTATCAACCTTTCCGTTTCAACTTCTTTTGTTTTCAAAAACTCCAAAATCTCCGCCATTTTCTTTGCCACTCTTCTCGCGAGAACAAGATCCTGCGTTTTTTCAATGTCTTCCAGCGTTTTCCCTCCGAGAATTTGTTTCAACTCGGCCTTCAACTTATCAAAATATTCGCGCTCAACATTGCTCAGGTTCGCATTCACTGCCATTGATTCGAGATTCTTAGTTTCCGCTTTTATTTGTTCGGTCATATTATTGTTTTTTATTTTCTTCAAATTTTGCGAACCGACGAACGAAGATTAAGACTAACGACTA
>JAHIRY010000022.1 GCA_018818405.1 Patescibacteria group bacterium
GGAAGATAATTTGATCAAGCAAGGAATGAAATTCGAAGATTATCTGTCGCATATCAAAAAAAGCGAAGGTGAACTGCGGCTGGATTTCACGCCCGACGCAATCAAACGAGTCAAAACCGCGCTATTGATTCGCGCGATCGCGAAAAAAGAAAATATCACAGTCACTTGCGACGAAATTCACGCGGAACAAGACCGCGCGTTTGCCGGCTACAAAATGAACCCGGCTTATGCGGAGCATTTGGATGAACTCGACAAAAGTTTGCACTCGGATCACGCGCATCACTATTTTGAAAATCTGATCACCAACAAAAAAACATTTGAAAAATTAAAAGAACTTCTCGTCAAATAAAAAAGTGGCTCTTCGGAGCCGCTTTTGTTATAATTCATATTGGCAAGCATTAATAAATCATCTGATTCTATGAAAAAAATATTCTTGGCGATTATTATCTCCGCGCTCCTTCCTTTTATTGCCGGCTGTACGAAAAATAGCGGCAATTCATTTGAAAATTATTCCCTCGAAAATCAATCGACGCCGATTTTACAAGAAAAAATTGAACCGGCTGATTTAATTACAGATGAAATTCAACCGGAGGAAACAAAAAGCTCAAACGAGTTATTTTCAGACTGGAAAGATGATCTTCCGAAACAATACAATGATTTGAAAGAAACGGACATTAATATTGACGGAGACCACTATACGGACAAACTGATTACATATATAAATCCCAACGTTATCAGACGAGAGGGAGATATTCGAAAAATAAAATACTTGAAAATTTTCCGAAAAGTCGGCTCGCAATGGGAAAAAATAAAAGAAGATGAAGTGACAATGGCCGGCGGAGTCGTGGAAATGAATTTCTGCATATTAAAACCGGTAAATCTCGGCGGAGATAAAAAAGAAGAGGTTCTTGTCAGCAAATGTTCGCAAAACGGATCCCGTGACGGCTACTATATTTTCGGACAAAATCCCGATGGATTATTTGACGACCTTCCCGTGCCCCGCGGATATTTGCACGATCTGCCGAAAACTTTACCCGGAGAAAACCCGCCGTTTTTAATCTTTGTAAATGTCACTGAAAAAAGAATTTACGAAAGCTATGGAATGACCTGCGAATCACGCAGAGATCGGACTTATCGTGCCGGCGACGCCGTAGACAAGGCTTGCAGAAAAGTGGCTCTGTTTATCGATTACAACAATGGAGAATTCTCACAACCGACAATAGAAAAAGAAGAAATCATGACTCACAGCAAATCATATGATGTTTCGCAGATGGGAGTAACATTCAACAAGCCCGACTGGCTGACCCCTGTTTTGTATATAATGGATTATGCAATCAGACTGGAAGATGCTGCCAAAAATGAATATCACATTCTTTTCGGATCAAATTTGGAAGCGCTTAACGGAAGCATGCTGGAAATCAAAGACAATTCAATCCTGGACAACGGCCTCCCGACAACGCAAAATGATGTAAACTCTTTACTCGATTCATATTGCGATTACTATGGGAACCGCTCATTTCTTTCCAATTCTCAACGCTCGTGCGGAATCAAAGGCAATATCGCAATAGCCAAAATAGATCAATCTTACATTTCAATGATAAGACTGTATCCCGGCACGCGCAACAGCGTTCAAATTTCATTTTCATCGACAAAAAGAAATATAAATTATTTTGATGAAGAAGTAATGACGGAAATGATTGATTCGTTTAATTTTAAATAAGCGAGACAAGTTTATCCCGCCCGCGGCGGGGCAAGTTAAGTTAAGTTAAGTTAGTAAGTGAAAATAGATTTAAGTTCATAATCGGCCTACAAGTTAAAAAAAAATCATATGATCTTCGGCGCGCACACATCCATTGCCGGCGGAATTGAAAACGCGCCATTGCGGGCGAAAGAACTCGGCTGTGAAGTTTTTCAAATGTTCACGCGATCTCCGCAAGGCGGGAAACCGACATTCAATGAAAACTCAATCGCAAATTTCCGCGCAAATCTCAAAAAATCAAAGATTGCCGAATTTTATATTCACGCTCCGTATTACATAAATCTGGCATCAGCTGACAATCGAATAAAATACGGCTCCATTTCCGCGATTCGAGAAGAATTGGAAACGGGAACAAAGCTCGGCGCGAAATATGTCATGGCTCATCTGGGAAGCGCAAAGGATTATTCCGAGAAAAAAGCATTGCAAATAACAGCGGAAAGTCTGAACAAAGTTCTGGAAAACTACACCGGAACAACCGAATTTCTGATCGAACTTTCCGCCGGATCCGGCAAAATCATGGGCGATACTTTCGATGACATCGCTTATATTTTCAAACGGCTGAAAAACAAAAAAGTCGGCGTCTGTCTGGACACTTGCCACGCGTTCGCATCGGGCTATGATCTGCGAACGAAAACCGCGATTGACAAAACATTGAGAGAATTCAACAAAATAATCGGATTGGAAAAATTAAAACTTCTTCATCTGAACGATTCACTGGTTGAACTCGGTTCGCGCAAAGACCGGCACGCTGACATTGGCGAAGGATTGATCGGAATGAAAACTTTTGAAATTATTGTCAATCATCCGAAGCTGAAAAAAATCAACGGCATTATCGAAACTCCGCGATTAAAATTATCAGACGCAAAAAGTCTGAAGATTCTAAAAAAGTTAAGAAAATAATATGAAAATCGCAATTTGCTCGGATTCGCACGATAATCTGTCCAACATTGAAAAATTCCTCAAATTTTGCGAAGATAATGATATTCACAGAATTTTTCACTGCGGCGATGTGACGGAAAAAGAAACTCGCGAATATTTCCTGAAAAATTTTTCCGGGGAAATCGATTTTGTGGACGGAAACGCGGAAATCGAGGTGCAGGAAAAGCAGAAGCGGACAAACCGTTTTCAAAAAATAAAAAAATCTCCTGTTCCCTATTTGCAATATGAAATCGACAAAATAAAAATCGCGGTTTGCCACCAGCGAGACAAAGCTATTCGGCTGGCAAAGTCCGGACAATTCCACATTGTTTTCTACGGACACAACCACAAGCCGTGGCAGGAAAAAATGGAAAAAACATATTTGATCAATCCGGGAAATCTGGCGGGAATGTTTTATCGGGCGAGCTTTGCGGTTTACGATACGGCGACGAAAAAATTGGAACTTAACCTTTTGGAACAATTATAAAAATATGATGATAGAAATCAACAATGAAAATCCGGAATATCCGAAAATAAAACAAGCGACGGATATTCTGAAAAACTGCGGAGTGATTGTTTATCCGACTGACACGATCTACGGATTCGGCTGTGATATTTTTTGCAAGGAAGCGATCGAGCGGATTTACAAAATAAAGCAAAAGAAAAAATATCAATTCAGTTTTATTTGCGCTGATCTGACTGACATCGCAAAATACGCTTTTGTTTCCGATTACGCGTACAGGACAATGAAGCGGCTCCTGCCCGGTCCGTACACTTTCATTCTCAAAGCGAAAAAACTCGTGCCAAAGCAAATCATTCCCAACAAAAAAACCGTTGCGATCCGAATCCCGGACAACAAGGTTTGTCTCGAACTGGCGCGCCAGCTCGGGCATCCGATAATTTCCACCAGCGTAAACCTGACATCAGAACCGTCTTTTTCCGATCCGCTCGCAATCGAACGAGAATTCGGCGACAAAGTCGATTTAATCATCGACGCCGGAATTCTGGCCAGAGAACCGTCAACGGTAATCGATCTTTCCGAAGATGAGCCGATTATAGTGAGAAGAGGGAAGGGCGATGTTGAGATGTTTGAATAAATTGGTTTCATGAGGAGGGAGGTTAAAGGAATCTAAATCAAATACACTTTTCTTTTTACTGAAACCGCAGAATACTTTATTAACGAATAAAATTTTATTTTGAATTTTAATAATAAGGCAAAAAGAATTCGCAATAAACTTTATGGCTTACTTAAATTTCATTAAAGACGCGGACTTAATCGCTGCAGTTGATAATGTCATTGCGGTTGTAGAAAAAGCAAAGGAACAAGCTGATAAAAATCTTTACAACAATGTTTTAGATCCATTTTCAGCTCTGTTTCATGGAATGACGCAGTCCTTAAGTTATGAAGATTGGATCCTCACGTAAAAAGCAAGACAAACACAAAAAACAATGCAAAATGTTATCGGTGATTTTCATCAACAAATCCTTGGCAATTGTTCTGATTGGCGAGATCTTGGCACCGGAAGTATTTTAGACATAGTGAATGATAACAAAAAAATAATCGCTGAAATTAAAAATAAATACAATACAACCAAAGGCAATCATAAAGTCGAACTTTATGACGCAATCATGGCCAAATTAAAAGAGTCGGAATATAGTGGATATACCGGTTATTATGTTGAAATAATTTCTAAGGGGAAAAAACAATATGATAAACCATTTACGCCATCTGATAACAAACAAAAGGGAAAACAGAGGACAACAGACAAAAAAATTAGAATAATTGACGGCTTAAGTTTTTATACTTTAGCAACGGGCAACAAAAATGCTTTATCTGAATTGTTTAATGTGCTTCCAAAAGTTATAAAAGAAAATACAAACTACAATTTGCCGGAAACTGAAATTAAACAATACGGTAAACTTTTTGAAAAAGCCTTTTCCACAGAATAACCATTGCCTACGCAATGGTTATTTTATATAATAACAGTAATAAACTGTAACATTATATGAAACAAAAACAAACACATTATTCAGCGGGAGAAGCTGCTTCGCTACTTAATATCTCAATAGATACTATCAGACGATGGGATAAACGCGGTTTAATTAAATCAAGCAGAAATGGAAAAAATGAACGAATTTTCTGTTTAAATGAAATCAAGCGAATCCAAAACAAAAACCAAAGGAAAACCAAATTTAAAATTCTCAAAAATAAAACCAGGGCTACTTATACTGCCATCGAATTATTCGCCGGAGCAGGAGGAACAGCTCTCGGAATGGAAAATGCCGGGATTCAACATGTCTTGTTAAACGAATTTAACAAACAGGCATGTGAAACACTAAAAATAAATAGACCCGCCTGGAATGTCATTGAAGACGATGTTAAAAATTTAAAATTTCACAATGGACAAGCTGATATTGTTCAAGGTGGCTTCCCCTGTCAAGCTTTTTCCTACGCTGGAAATAAAATGGGATTCGAAGATATTAGAGGAACTTTATTTTTTGAATTTGCTAGATGCGTCAAAGAAGTTCGACCCAAAATAGCAATCGGTGAAAACGTTAAGGGATTACTGAATCACGAAAACGGAAACACCCTAAAAACCATGATTGGAGTTCTTGAAGAACTGGGATATCGAGTAAAATATAAAGTTTTAAGATCACAATATTTGGATGTTCCTCAAAAAAGAGAACGCCTCATCATAATCGGAGTAAGAAAAGATTTAGACATTCCGATAACATTCCCAAAAGAAAAAGATTATATCGTAAATCTGAAAGACGCCCTTCATCAATGTCCAAAATCAGAAGGACAAAAATACCCTGAAAGCAAATATAAAATTCTAAAACTGATTCCGCCCGGTGGATATTGGAGGGATTTGCCCGCGAAGCTACAAAAAGAATATATGGGAGCAAGCTTTTACATGGGTGGCGGAAAAACAGGAATGGCAAGAAGATTATCGTGGGAAGAGCCTTCACTCACACTTACATGCAGTCCTGCTCAAAAGCAAACAGAAAGATGCCACCCGGAAGAGACCAGGCCGCTTACCGTCAGAGAATATGCACGAATACAAACATTTCCTGATATCTGGAAATTTGCCGGATCAATTTCGCAACAATATAGACAAATCGGCAATGCTGTCCCAGTAAACCTTGGTTATCATATTGGTAATACTGTTTTACAAATGTTAAACGGTGAAGTCTCTGTTGAAGAAGAACCCATCTATCAACAAAGTCAAATACTTGCATTTTCAATGTAATAAAATAGCGATATTTTTTATGTTTATAATTGTGTTGGATTGTTATCATACTTTCAGTACCCATCTTTGTCTTATTTTCATTTAATGGGTGGGTATTAAAAATAAAAATATTCACAAATTTGAAATAGAATAGACAAAATGAACAAGAATTGATTTTTCTCAATTATCACATTTATTAAGAACAAAAAAAAGAATAATTAATATTTCGAATCCATCAAAATTCTATTTTTATGAATTCAACAAATCAAATTCCAACACAAGAAGAAATCAGCAAGATCGAGAGCAAGATGCCGGAGGAACTGCGTCGCGTTCCTAAAAATCAGGCGGGATACTACGAAGAAGAAATGCCTCCATGGGAAAGTTTTGATGAAAAAATCGATGAAAATTTTTTCCGCAAAAAACCATCTCCTGATGTTGTAAAAAGAATGAATAAAAGCATTGAGGAATTAGGCCAACTATTCGAAGGGTCTGATTTGAATTGGCACCTTGATGGAGCCTTAAATATATCTTTGATGAACGGAGCCGGCAAAAACCCGGACAAATATATTGGTGAACATAAAGATGTTGATATTTCTGTAGAAAAAGGCGAGCTCGAAGCAATGGAGGCTCAATTGCTTAAAAAAGGTTACGGATTTTTTGTGTCACGCATTGAAAACAAAACCGGAAAAATGATAATGCGACGTGTTCGGCATAGGGATTTCGACGATTCCTCAATCGAGCATCTGTTGATCGTCGCTATCGATGAAAACGGTAAACTTCGCAGAGATACATCATTAAACTTTGTTGACATTCATATTATTCAAAGAAATGAAGAGGGAAACCCTTTGGGAATTCTTGGCACGCCTATGCCAGGAAAGTGGGTTCAACCTCAGCCTATAGAATTTCATGGCAAACAGATCAACCTTTCTCATCCTGGAAAAGTGCTTTATTACAAGCTCCATCAAGGAAGAAACTATGATTTTACTGACACGCAACAACTAATAGAAATGGGAGAAGTCACTGAAGAAGATATTGACGACATAGAAAGAGTATATGAAGATGAATTTAAGACCACCATTGAGCACGGACGAAATATTTTTGAAATTATTGCCGATCAAATCAGTCCTGAAATGAATGCTGATACAATTTTCGACATTATACAAAGTCATCCTGAACTAAAAAAACGAGGAAATATGAACGAAGGCTTAAAAAAGTTAGCAGAAAAAATAGCGGAAGCAGAAAATAAATCCGTTGATAACATATTAGCCATCGCCATGAATCTGTTTGGAGTTGAAAAAAATCAGAATCAAAAACGACAAGAATTGAAACTGCTGAGACAAAAAGTAAAGGATATTAAGGAAATGGAGCAAATTCGCAAAGAACACTAAAATTTACTTCGCATAACTTTGTTTATCCGGCTACCACCCAAATTGCCACTCCGCGTCGATACATAGAAACTTCACATAATCAAAAACATTATGCAAAACTGAAAACCATCTTAATTTCGAAGTGCAAAAAAAACACCTCACCCAACCCAATCTATGCCAAAAACCCTACTAATCTCCGGAAGCCCGCGAAAAGGAAATTCTGATTTTGTATTGGCTGAGATCTTTGACAGAATCGATGGTGAAAAGGAATTTCTTTTTCTCAGAGACAAAGAAATCAAACATTGCGCCGGATGTCTGAGCTGTCATGAAAAGCCGGAATGCGCGATAAACGACGATATGACGGAAATCGGAAATAAAATGATTGATTCGGATGTGATGATCATCGCTACGCCGAATTATTTTGACAATGTTTCCGGATTATTAAAAGATTTTGTTGATAGAACGCACCCGTTTTACGCGGCGGAATCATTAAAAGGAAAAAAATTAATTTTAATAATGGTCGGCGGAGGAAAAATAAAAGGTTCGCAAGAAGCCCTGACCAACGCAATGCGCGGATTTGTAAAATATCTGAAATTGCATTTGGTCGGAACATATTGTTTCGAAGCTCTGCATCAAAATGATTTGAAACAAAATCCCGAGGCAATATCAAAAATAAATGAAATTTTTGAAAAAACAGTTAACAAAAATAAAAAATAATATGGTATTTTGTCTGCGGTATTCACCTCTTACTCCCGGCCATCCTCAGCCCAAAACGCTAACAATCTCCGGAAGTCCGAGAAAAGGAAATACTGATTTTGTATTGACTGAGATCTTTGATAAAATTGATGATGAATATGAAAAAAATTAATACGAAGGGCGTTGAAATTTATATTTTTCAGCAGAAAGAACACGATTTTATATCCCTTACCGATATAGCCCGCTATAAAAACAAAGAAGAACCGGCTGACATTGTTAAAAATTGGACAAGAAATCGCGGAACTATAGAATTTTTGGGATTTTGGGAAAAAATCAATAATCCAAATTTTAAACTGGTCGAATTCGACAGGTTTAAAAACGAATCAGGATCAAACAGTTTTGTTCTTTCTCCGCAAAAATGGATCGAGCGCACCAATGCTATCGGCATTATTTCCAAATCCGGACGTTATGGCGGCGGAACTTTTGCCCACAAAGATATTGCTTTTGAATTCGCCTCTTGGATTTCAGCGGAATTTAAATTGTATTTAATCATAGAATTTCAGAGACTAAAGACGGAAGAAAACGAAAGATTGGCGCTGGGCTGGGACAGCAAAAGAATGTTAACCAAAATAAATTATCGTATTCAAACAGATGCTATTCAAGCATATATTATTCCCATAAAAATCACGAAAAAAGAAGCCACTATGATTTTTGCCAGCGAAGCAGATGTTTTGAACAAGGCTCTTTTTGGAATGACTGCGAAAGAATGGCGAAATAAAAATCCAAAATCCCAGGGGAATATTCGCGATTACTGTGATGTATATCAATTGGTTTGTTTGGCAAATTTGGAATCATTTAATGCCGAGCTGATTCGACAAGGCTTATCTCAAAGTGAAAGACTCTTGAAATTGAATGAAATCGCCATTATCCAAATGAAATCACTGCTAGATAATGATTCTGTAAAAAAGTTAATCTGATCTGAAAAAAAATACCGACGCAATATTAAAAATAAATGAAATTTTATAAAAAAATTTATTTTCCCGTTTTTAATTGGATTGACAGTATTAGCTGTCCTGCTTTTTTTTCTTTGCAAAACAATTTCCGCTCACATGGGAAAAAATTGAAAAAAACGCTTGTTCACTGCGGGGCGGAACCATGATTGTGAGCGGATGCGGAATAGCGCGTTGCACCCAAATATGCGTTTCCACTTATCGCGACGGAGGAAAAACTTGAGCCAATTCAGATCAGTGTTCTCACCGTTGTATCGCTGATGCTCCTCGCCTGCCGACTCAATTCTCTGAAATGACAACAGCAAACAAAATGAAAAAAGGAGTGGAGCGCTTCAAACAATGCACTCGAATGGCAGAAGATACATACGATTGCAGTGCGATGAAATTATCCGGTGCTTGCGAACCGCACGAGCCGGCAAATTGTGAAAATAGCTGGGAATTGAACAATGAAGTGATTTCGCCGATTTTCGCAAATTGTAATGTGTAAAATATAACGCTTTTCATTTATAAAAAATAAAAAACATAACAACTTAAATTTTATTGCCTATGTCATCACAAAATCTCTACGAAAAACGATTTTCAAAATTCATTGATCGTTATTTTGAGGAAAATGAATTCCCCATTATATACGGTCATGCTCCAGCTGACAATAACAAGGAAGTCGAGATTGAGGAGGAACAGATTAAAGAACTTCTCTTAAACATTTTCAGAGAAAAGCTGGCAAAATCAACAGCTGCTCACTCTCGTTTTGAGGAAATCGCATTTGACGCATTCAATGAATTTCTCGAAACCGCTCAACAGACTTTTGGGATTAATGAATATAGCGAAAAAACAATGTTAAAATTAATTTTTTCCGGATTGAATGCTCAAATTCTAGAAGAAGCTCTCGACGAAAAAAAGGAAGCAACGAAAAGGAATGTCTCAGGCATGGAGAGACGAGTTATAAAATTTGAAAAACCGACAAACATTCCCAGCGGAAAAAAATAAATTAGGCGGTTGTTTACAAGCAATAAAAAACGGTAATGTCCACACACATATGGCGGTTTTTGCCAGGATAGATATGATTCTGGCATATGTGTGTAAATATGACTAAAACAATAAAAGAAGAACGATTAAGATGGGTTTTGCCAATTTGCCAAAAGCAACTCAAAATTATTGATGCAGTCAAGGTTTTCCCGCATTCCAAGAGAACACTGGAGCGCTGGGTCTCTGCTTACAAAAAGATAGGAGACGCCGGTTTGGCGCCATTTTCCACGAAACCGAGAACCAATCCAAGGGAGACAGCTATCAGAATCAAAGAACGAATTGTTGAGTTAAGAAAAAAGACAAAAAAATGTAGTTTGAAACTAAAATGGCAACTGGAAAAAGAAGGTATCCTAATTCATAAAAATACAATTCATAAGATAATTAAGAGAGAAGGTTTAACTAGGCGATATAGAGTTAAAAAGCTCAAATACAAATACATTAAAATTCCATTAACCGCTGGAGAGTTGGTTGAGATAGATAATAAACGACCCCGCAGCAAGCTGTCGGGGTATTAACGAAACAACGACATCTGCTCAGTGCATAATTGCTTATAATTTTTCAAACCCTGATTCTTTATATAATTACTTATACTATTCTCATTCCCCCGTTGCCCTGCCGTATTTACAAAATATCCATCAGACCAAAATTCTCCGCCCCACAATTGTTTCTTTACCTCAGGACAACTCTTAAATATCTCTCTCGCTGTTATACTTTTTATTGTTTGTACTATCTTTTTAGCACTATACATCGGCACAGACTGCACGA
>JAHIRY010000001.1 GCA_018818405.1 Patescibacteria group bacterium
AGAGATTTTTAGCTTGTAGCTTTTTAGCTAAGTTAGAACGGCAAATTTTCATTAGCTACAAGCTAATCAGCTAATCAGCTAATAATCCGACTTCAATTCATTCACTTTTAAAATAATTAAACTCTTCCAGCAATCGTTCCGCTTCCCGATCGCTCATCCGAAAATTCGGATTCTCATCTTGTTCAATTTGACGCGGCGCTTCTGTCTCAAACAAAAAATGCTCCGACTTTATAACTTTTATTTTATTTTTTCTCGCGATGTAAACCAATTCTCCGTCAGAACTCACCAAAATCAATTCCGAAGGATTTTGATTCGCTTCAATTATAGCACTTATTTCCCGATCAGCATCGCCGGCAAATCGAACTTCCACTCTGCCCGTTCCAATCTTGTCAGGACAAAATCCATCAAAAACCACCAGCGCACTTTTTCCTCGCTGCCGGCAAAAAGAATCAATGCGAAAAATCAGATCTTCCTTTGTTTCGCAATCGGTTTGATAGAATAAATTGTAGCCGTCGATTAAATATTTCATGAGGTGATAGCTAAGAAGCTAACTAAGACCTAAACCCCAGTTCCTTTCCCGGCGCTTCCGCTTCTTCGATCTTGCCGAATTGCGCTTCATACTTTTGAAGATTGTCCTGCATGGCCGCAATCATTCTCTTGAAATGTCCGGGAGTCGTAATTATTTTTCCCACGACTTTTCCGCTCGGCGGCATGACATTGAAATAAACAATGTTAAATTCTTCTTTCGTATGTCCGACCTGCATCATATTCGTATATTCCGCGCCCGGAATGTTGTCGGCGATTTTAACTTCGTTCGGATTTTCGTTTGGCATAAATTTATGTTATTTTTTTAATTATGAACTCGCTACCACTTTTTGTAACGATATAACCATACTCAATTTGTAAAAAATTTCGTGCAGTAATAACAATTTTAACTTTACACTTCTCTATTTTAAAATTAATACTTATTTCAAAACACTATTGCGACGGCTCTAAATAACCAGTCGTACTCGTTCTAATAATCTCATTTGGAAAAAAAATTTGAATTGGATGCAATGAAATATTGGTTGCTTCATCATCAGTATGTCGACAATCTTCGCAAAATTCGTTATTACACATAGGCAAAGTTGCGCATAATCCGCACCCCACAATGACGCACGCAATAATTGCTTTATTTCTATTTGTAAATTTCATATTTTATTTTCGCTCACTCGGCCGACAAATTTTCTTCGAATTCATTCTACGGGTCTAACCGGTTGAATCCGTAGAAAAATTCGCCGACCTTTGTTTAATATTTTTTTTTAACGCACCCAATGCAACCGGAGGCGCAAAATATTGCGCCTCTACGAACATTGTAAACTTTTATTTTTCCGTAAATTCCCCATCCTTCGTTTCATTCTCTTTATTTTCATTCATTTCCTCATCAGTGCTCCCTGCTCCCTGCTCAGTGTTCCCTGTTCCCTGCTCCTTGCTCCTTGCTCCCTGCTCCTTGCTCCCTGCTCCTTGCTCAGTGCTATCTGCTCCCTGCTCCTTGTTCCCCGCTCCCTGCTCACTATACATCGCCTGCCCCGCTTTCATTGCAACTTCATTAATCTCTTCCAATTTCTTCTTTATCGCTTCAATATCATCGCCGTCCTTAATCTTTTTCAATTCTTCGATTTTTTCCGTTAATTCTTTTTTCACATCTTCCGGAATTTTTTCGCCTGATTCCTTCATCATTTTTTCCGAAGTGTAAATAATCGAATCCGACTGATTCTTCAATTCAATCGCTTCTTTTTTCTTCTTGTCTTCATCCGCGTGCAGTTCCGCGTCTTTTTTCATTTTTTCCACTTCTTCCTTTGACAATCCGCTGGAAGCTGTGATCGTAATTTTTTGTTCCCTGGATGTCGCGCGATCTTTTGCTTTTACATTTAAAATTCCATTGGCATCAATATCAAAACTCACTTCAATCTGAGGAACGCCGCGCGGAGCCGGCGGAATGCCGTCTAGCATGAATCGGCCGAGAGTTTTGCTGTCAGCCGCCATTTCGCGCTCGCCTTGCAATACATGAATTTCCACTGAATTCTGATTGTCCCCCGCAGTTGAAAAAACTTGCGTTTTTGAAGTTGGAATTGTCGTATTTCTCTCAATCAATTTTGTCATCACCGCGCCCAATGTTTCAATTCCCACGGAAAGCGGCGTCACATCCAACAACAAAACATCTTTTACATCGCCCTGTAAAACACCGGCTTGCACAGCTGCTCCGAGCGCGACAACTTCATCCGGATTTACAGTAATATTCGGTTTTTTGCCAAAAAATTCTTCCACTTTTTTCTGAACCAGCGGCATGCGAGTCATTCCGCCAACCAGAATAACTTCTTCAATCTGATTTACAGCCAATCCTGCGTCAGCCAACGCTTTTTTGCACGGTTCGAGCGTTTTTTCCACCAGATCCGTCACCAATTCTTCCAATTTCGCTCTGGTCACTTTTTTTACCAGGTGAACCGGATTTTGATTTGAATCCTGCGCGATGAACGGCTGGTTGATTTCGGTTTCCTGGGATGTGGATAACTCCACTTTCGCTTTTTCCGCCGATTCTTTCACTCTCTGCAAAGCCATCTGATCTTTTGAAAGATCAACTCCTGTTTCGGATTTGAATTCAGCGATAATCCAATCGATTATTCTCTTGTCAAAATCATCGCCGCCCAAATGCGTGTCGCCGTTGGTTGACTTCACTTCAACGGTATCTTCGGAAATATCAAGCACTGAAACATCGAAAGTTCCGCCGCCCAAATCATAAATTACGATTTGCTGTCCTTTTTTCTTGTCAAATCCGTAAGCCAGAGCCGCGGCTGTCGGTTCATTGATAATTCTGCGAACTTTCAATCCGGCGATTTCACCGGCGTCCTTGGTCGCCTGTCTCTGCGCGTCATCAAAATACGCGGGTACTGTAATAATCGCTTCATCGATTTTTTCGCCCAACTTTTCTTCCGCATCCGCTTTCATTTTTTGCAAAATCATGGCGGAAATTTCTTGCGGCGTGTATTCTTTTTCTCCCAATTTTATTTTCACGCCTATTCCCGACTGAATAACTTCATACGGCAATGTTTCGCGGTCGCGCTGAATTTCATCATCATCGAATCTGCGTCCGATCATTCGCTTCACCGAATAAATCGTGTCCTTCGGATTTGTCACCGCCTGCCGTTTTGCCAATTGTCCGACCAATCGTTCGCCGGTCTTTGAAATTGCGACAACCGACGGAGTCGTGCGATTGCCTTCTTTGTTTTCCAAAACTTTCGGCTGTCCGCCCTCGAGGATTGCCATACAGCTGTTTGTCGTTCCCAAATCGATTCCTAAAATTTTTGACATATTTTTTTAAAGCGAGATAAGCTGGAAAGCGAGATAAGTATTTAAAATAAACTTGCGTTGCCCGCTTATCAGCTATCCTAATTTTCTTGCGATTAAATTATAAATATTTTATTTAATTGTTATTCATTTACCACGACTTTCGCCGCCTGAATCACTTTTCCGTTCAATTTGTAGCCGGCTTTTTTTTCTTCCACGATTTCGCCTGATTCCATTTCTTCTTTTTCAGCATGTCCGACAGCTTCATGTTCATTATAATCAAAAGCGGCGCCGATTGTTTTGATTTCCTCCACTCCGTTCTCGCGCAACAAATCTTCCAGCTGTTTTTTAATGTAAGAAAATCCGACGACCCAGGCGCTTTCTTTTTCCGCTTCCGGAATTTGTTTGAACGCGGCTTTGAAATTATCCAGAATCGGCAATAACTGAATGATCAATTCGGAATTGGCGTATTTCACAAATTCCATATTTTTGCGTTCGCTTTCTTTCAACAAATTTTGGTAATCGGCCTGCGCGCGCTTCCAACCGTTCAGATATTCATCGCACTTTTCTTTCAATCCCCCGCAAGCGCATTCTTTTTTTTCGCTTTCGGACGATTTCTTCGCTTTTATTTTTTTTGCGTCATCCATAAAAACATTAACTTAACAATTTAATGGTTTCATTTATCAAAATATAATTTTCCTGATAATTCATTCTCAACGGACCCACAATGGCAATGATTCCTTGAAACGAATCGAATTTATAATTTCCAATGATCGCGCCGCAATCAATGCCGAACGGATTTTCCCCGGCCAGCAGAATTTCCGTGTTTTTATTTTCTCTGGCAAATAATTTTTCCAAAACTCTGTCCAGATGATCCACGATAGCCGACAAACTGATGATGCGGTTTTTCTCAAATTCCGGCTGGGAAAAAAGATTCGCCAGTCCGGTGTAGTAATTATCATTTTCCTCAAAAGCGACGATCACCGCTTGATTGGAAATTTCCGCGATTGTTTTTGCCAATGTTTTCAATTTATTTCGACAATTATCTTCGCCGAAAATTATTTTTTTTATTTTTTCCCGATTTATCCTGCCCAATTCTTTTTCTTTGTTCAAATTGTTGTCAATGTAAAAGCGATAAGCTTTTTCCGCGGGAACGCGGCCGGATGAAGTGTGAGGCTGAAAAATATAACCGTCATTTTCCAGTAAAACCAATTCATTTCGCACGGTCGCTGAGCTGACTTTGCCAATAACTCTCTGCGCCAAAAATGAAGACGCGATCGGCAATGCATCCTTGATGTAATGCTCGATAATAATATGAAGAATTTCTTGTTGTCTCTTTGAAATCATACAACAAATTTTTTGAAATTTTCTCTAAGCAAATTAAATATAGCAAAAAAATTAGCAGTCGTCAAATACGACTGCCAATTCCAATTAAAGCAAGACTAGGATTAAGCGAGACGAGGATTAAGTCAAGTGATAAGCTAGTCTCGCTAGTCTCGCTAGTCTCGCTTCACTTCAAATTTTCCGGCAATTCAATGTCCGCGTATCTGTTTAATTCCGCCACTTGCTTTTTCATTTTGGCGAGCAAATCTTTCAATTCCAATCTTTCGGCCGCTTCATTGAAATCAATCACTGTCGCTTCCGCTTCTTTTTCTCCCGAAATATTCGATTCAGCTCCTTGAATTTCCGTTCTTCGGCGCATTCTCTCCTTTTCCAAATCAATCACCTTGTCTTCATCTTTATTTTTTACTGTTGTCATAAAATTATATTATTTATTCATTGGAAACAATCCCCTTCAAATCCACATCCTCATATTCCGCCAGTTCCTCTCTTTGCTTTCTCATCTGTTCCAATAATTCTTGCAACTCAGCCGACTCAAACGGATTGAGCTCGACTTTTTCCTCCTCTTCGGTCTCAAATTGTTTTCGCAGTTTTTTTCTTTTGGGAATAGGTCCGTAAAGAAGTTCAATCACCTTTAAAATGCTGTGATGCTCTACCGGCGGCGCTATTTCATCGCTCAGAGTCGCGGGCAATCTTCTGCCGATTAATTTTTCAATGCCGAACATTCTTCTCACAATATTAAACTGCGGAATTTCCGCCACTCCCGCGGAAGTGCTGGAATCGGGCCACCCCTTGTCCACGGAAAATAATTCACCTTGGCTCTGCAACATCTGATAAATATATTTCATTTCCTCCGGCCGAGCCTGAG
>JAHIRY010000023.1 GCA_018818405.1 Patescibacteria group bacterium
AAGTCCTTTAACGAGCGCAACCCCTACTTTATGTTATATATTTCATAAAGGACTGCTTACTTTAAGTAAGAGGAAGGTGGGGATGACGTCAAATCAGCATGGCTCTTACACCTTGGGCAACACACATGCTACAATGGCCAGTACAAAGGGTCGCAAAGCCGTAAGGCGGAGCTAATCCCATCAAAACTGGTCCCAGTTCGGATTGAGGTCTGCAACTCGACCTCATGAAGCCGGAATCGCTAGTAACCGTGAATCAGAACGTCACGGTGAATACGTTCTCGAGTCTTGTACACACCGCCCGTCAAGTCAAGAGAGTCGGTAATACCCGAATGTCGTTGTAGAACGGCAGAAGGTAGGATCGATGATAGGGGCTAAGTCGTAACAAGGCATCCGTAGCGGAAGCTGTGGATGGAACAACTCCTTTCTAGGGAGCATTAAATAGGAACTTGACTTTCCTATTTCTTGGTCGGCCTTGTCTGATTTATTTCAGATGAGGACGGTTTCCTATCGCTTTTCTGTAGTTAAAATAAAAAACACTCCGTATATGCGGAGTGTTTTTTTGTAAAAAAACAGGTGAAGGCAGTTGCCCGCACCTGATAAATGGAGAACTTTAATTCTATTTCAGCAAATCCATGAATCTATTGAATTCAGCGAGTCCTCGTTCAGTCAACTGATATGCATACTTCGACCCGCCGGGAAGATTGCGTTGCTCATCGGCGGTCAGCTCTGACTTGGCCATGAGATTTGTTTCCGTGTCTCTCGCCAGCGCGGCGACCCAGCTGGAAATGAAGCTCCGCCTTACCTCCGCCGAAAAAATGTTTTTACTCACCACAAAGGAAGTAAAATCTGCCACAGGAGCGATTCGCTCGCCATATATAAATCCCCACAGGACAAGCAGCTTCTGATACTTGTCGAGAGCAACGAAATGCGGGGATGCCAACAATGTTTCCACAGAAACACTAGATATTTCATCATCTTCGGTGGGTTTTTCCGGTTCCAACGGCTGGTCGATTTCCGGAGTTGCCGGCACTTCGGTAATTTCCACTAACGAAGGAACTTCAAGCAATGTCGATTCCTCCTGCGCCACACCTACCGCCTGATCGCTGTTCGCGTCTGCCTCAGAAACTTCTGTGAAACGAGATTCGACCTGCTTCATGACATTCGCGATGGCGTCCTGCAAACTATGAAATAGGATCAGCTGATCTTTCAGTGATTGCAACTCTCTGACAAATTTATTGTATGAAGCAACCGCATGTTCAGTGATATTCGCATAAGCCGACAGGTTGGTCTTCACCATATCGGCCCAGACATTTCTCCCCGTTTCCAGCTCCTCCAATTCTCGATGTAGCTCCCTCATTGCCATCCACAGTTCATTTGAAGCCCTCTCCAACGACTTGATCAAGGTTGACATTCTCTCACCTCCTGTGACTGACTGGCCTAGATAAAAAGGACATGCTAACACGCTATATTACAAAATACTTATAAACTTGTCAAGCTGGATAAAATCCACTATGATATTTTTGTTTACAAAAAAAGATTTTGCTGATAATCTCGATACGGGAAAAAACCTTGAATTAATTGTTTTTCCTTGTTATAATATTTTTGCTTTTCATGGGTGACTAGCTCAGCTGGTTAGAGCGCTTCGTTTACACCGAAGAGGTCAAGGGTTCGACTCCTTTGTCACCCACCATGAAGTATTTGCATTCGCAAAACTTCATGGCAAGCCATGACTTTTATAAAGTGTAAACTGCGTTTACTCAGGGCTTGCCCTGAAGTCAAACCGCAGTTTGTACTTCAGGGGCGCGTAGCTCAGTTGGTTAGAGCGCAGCACTGATAATGCTGAGGTCACAGGTTCGATTCCTGTCGCGCCCACCAGCCTTCGCTCCGTGGGAGCTTCGGCTGGCAGGCCAGTTATTTTATAAATAAGACAATACAATGATCAAAAATTTCTTGAAAATTATTATCGGCGGGATTTCTGGAGCATTGTGCGGAATTATTTTGGGATTTTTGTTTTCATTTGTAATTATATTGCTTTTGAAATTATTTGCCGCAATATTTGGCAGCGATCAACCGAAGCCGAATGAAATGGTTTTACTCATCGGAATGTTAAGCATGGGAAGCGGCGCGATTATCGGCGGTGTTTTCGGGTCGATCTTTGCTTTGAAAAAAATTTAACCGCAAAATAAAATTTAGCCGAGGTAGCTCAGTGGTAGAGCAGAGGACTGAAAATCCTTGTGTCGGCGGTTCAATCCCGCCCCTCGGCACCATGAAGTACAAGCTTTGCTTGACTTCATGGCAAGCCATTTTTTGCAAGCTTCGCTTGAATTCATGGTAAACCATGACAGGGGTTTACCCCGAAGTCATGCGAAGCATGTACTTCGGGGTGTAGCGTAGTTGGCTATCGCGCATGCTTTGGGAGCATGAGGTCGTGGGTTCGAGTCCCACCACCCCGACCATGAAGTACAAGCTTCGCTTGACTTCATGGCAAGCCATTTGTTAATAACAAAAGTATGTTCTTTGTTTATGTATTGTATAGCTTCTTTGATAAAAAATTATATATCGGTTATACTCCGGATGATGTGTATCGAAGGTTGGAGAAACATCTAGCAAAAATGGTTGCGGCAACAAAATATCGATTGCCGCTGAAACTGATCTTCTATGAAGTTTATTTCACCAGAAAAGATGCCCTTCGCAGAGAAAAATATTTCAAAACAAGCTCCGGCAAAAGAGCATTAAAATTTATGCTCAGAGAAACCTTTAACAATTTAAGAGAAGAATAAAGCAACCAAAAATTACAATTCGTTTAAATCAGGGTTTACCCTGAAGTCAAACGAAGTTTGTACCACTTACAACTAGTTTTTCATCAGGGTTTACCCTGAAGTCAAACGAAGTTTGTACTTCAGGGGTCCTTAGCTCAGTCGGTTAGAGCGCCAGCCTTTTAAGCTGGGCGTCCTGGGTTCGAGTCCCAGAGGACCCACCATTTATCAAAGTAGAACTAGAGTCTAGAATCGAGAATCTAGAATCTAGAGTCTAGTAATTCAAGATCTTAACGGCTTACGGCCCAGAGGACCCACTATCTTTCGCTCTTCGAGCTACAGATGGCACGCCATCATTTATCGGAAAAAAAATACGTCTGCAAATAAACATAAATTATTCCTGTGGAAATCACTCCCAATCTTGGAAAAAATCTACACATTGAAATTGACAATGACAGATATGCTCGATTTCCCATCCGAACTCATGTCATCAATGCAACGGATGACATTTCTGATGTCGTAAAAAAATACACTGAACCTCATTTGGAAGAAAATGACATTATCTTTATCAGCGAAAAAATTGTAGCCATCAGCCAGGGACGCGCATTTCACATTGATGAAATCAAACCCGGCAGATTGGCAAAACTCTTGGTGAAATTCGTGCACAAATCTCCGTATGGAATCGGACTCGGCAGTGAATGGACAATGGAGCTGGCGATCAGGGAAGCCGGCGCGTGGAGAATACTGCTGGGCGCGTTCATTGCGGCAATAACAAAACCTTTTGGCATCAAGGGAATGTTCTACAAAATTGTCGGCAAAGGAATAAACGCGATTGACGGACCTTGCGATTATACCATTCCTCCATACAACAACTATGCAAAGCTCGCGCCGAAGGATCCTCATGCTGTGGCAAATAAAATAAAAAATCTTTTGAACAAAGAAATAATTATAATCGACGCCAATGATCTGGGCGTTAATGTTCTGGGAAAATCAAGCGACAGTGTTTCAGATGAATTCTGCCAACAAGTTTTCCGCGACAATCCGCTGGGACAGACAAACGAACAAACTCCGATTTGCATCATTAGAAAAATAGAAAAAAATATTCAATAAAATAAAAAGGCGGGCCTGCCCGCCGGAGCTCGCAGCGCAGGCGGGTATCATATAACGGTTATTATCCGAGTTTTCCAAACTCGTGACAGGGGTTCGACTCCCCTTACCCGCTCCAAAAAAACAACATCGCCTCTGGGTGGTGCTGTTTTTTTTAATTCTAAAATCAACTATAACTTTTTTATCGTACTCCTATCATCAAATACAATAAATGCGACAGATTGACAAAAATCGAAAAATCGTGATAATATAACCAGGTTTCCTTACACTTTCCTGTCCGTGCAAGCGCAAAGAAGGAGGATTTCCATGGATGTCATTCACAAATTCGTCGAGATTGTCCGAGAAAAATTGCCGGAAATCGCCATGTATCAACGGCTATGTTGCGGCAAAATACCAAACTTGGGGAAAAATACTGCCGCCGGCATGGAAACTTCGGCCATGCATACGGCTCTGACTTACATGGATACGTTTACTCAGGATTTTCTGATGCTGCCGATTCTGCGAGAATTTCCATTTCTTGTTCCTTTGGTGGAAGAAAACACCGCACTCAAATTGCATTACGCGAACAACGATTCAGCATGGACGCTGATTATCGATCCGATCGATGGGACACAATGCTATTGCGATGGAAATGCTGATTATTCGATCTTGATCGGACTGTTGCATCGAGGCAAAATGATGGTCGGAATCGGCTGTTATCCGCACACGGGCGAAACATATGTGGCGATCCGGAATGGCGGCGCTTGGTACATTGAGGAAACAGGCAAACAGAGAAAATTTTCCCGACCTACACCATATTGTTCGGCGGAAAAAGTTGTTGCGGTTCATTATCGATTTCTCAATGATCCATATGTCGAAATGGCGAACCGATTGCTCTCAAAAGGGTACAAACTGCCAACCAACCGAGTTGATTTCGGAACGGGGCTGACAGCAATCCTCGATATCGTTCGAGGAAAAAACTGCGCCTTTATTGCGCCGAACATGACATTGCATGACTTTGGCGTTCCATCACTCCTGGTTGAAGCAACGGGCGGGGCTGTAAGGCAATTCGAAAACGCGGATCCGCTTTCATGGATTCCAAAAGGCGATACTTTCGAAGGACTCGCGGTCAGCGAGACGACACCGCGATTCAGAGTGATAATCGCTGACAGCGACGCGACAGTAAACCGAATTCTGAAAGACATGAACGAATAACATTTCAAAAAGCCGGCATCACTATGATGCCGGTTTATTTTTTATTTATCATTGCCCAAAGATGAAATGAATTATATAATAATGTAGAAAGAACTCTTATGAAAAAATACAAAATCAGCCTAATCATCCCGGCGTACAATGAAGAAAAGTATATTGGAACTTGCCTGCAATACGCACTGAAAAACGCGGGCGATGATTTGTTTGAAATCATTGTGGTTGCCAATAACAGCACTGACAAAACAATGGAAATGGCAAAAAAATTTTCCGGAGTGAAAGTTATCAGAGAAAATAAAAAAGGCGTTGCCAATGCCAGACAAGCGGGATTTAAAACGGCACAGGGAGAAATTCTCGCTTTTATTGATGCTGACACGCGAATGCCGGCAAACTGGAGCAAAATAATTTTGAAAGAATTTGAAAGCAATTCTAAAATTGTTTGCCTGAGCGGTCCTTATATTTATTACGATCTTTCCGCCTGGAAAAAATTTCTCGTCACATTGTTCTGGTATTTTCTGGCAATGCCGGCTTATTTTATTTTGGGATATTTGGTTATCGGCGGAAATTTTGCGATTCGAAAAGAAACGTTGGAAAAAATGTCAGGCTTTAATACGGCGGTAAAATTCTATGGAGATGATACTGACATCGCCAAACGCGCGCACAAATTCGGAAAAATAAAATTCAATCCCGGATTTATCATGTACACTTCCGGCAGAAGATTGCGCGGAGAAGGTTTTTTGAAAATCGGAATCATTTATATTTTGAATTATGTGGCAATCTCATTGCTGAATCGGCCGTTGAATAAAAATCACAAAGATATCAGATAATTTCAACTGAATTTTAAAAAAGAAAAGCGCCGGCAAGTCTCTGACCTGCCGGCGCATTGTTGCTATTCTATTCCCATGAACGAGCGGACGGCTCCCAGAGCTTTTCCCAGCTCTTCGAAAGAGTCGGTGATCGCCCAATTGGGGCGAGACAACTCGATGCCGCTGAGCATGAACCCGGATTTATCGGTTTTTCCCGCGAACGGGAAATCCTCGAGCCCGAGACTCGGTCGCAGTGTCACAATATAGAATCTTTCATCCTTTTCAGAAAACCAGACACAGCAATCATGATCGAACATGAACGCGCCCTGAATTCCGCTGTATTTCACGCTGAACGGAATCCCATCGACACGGCAAGCCGGCCTCATCCGTGAGCGCTGTTTCAGCGCGCAGGAGAAGAGCACCTCATGATCTTCGGTTGCTTTTTGGAAAGACTCGATCTGTTCGAGAAATTCCTCCTCGCCGACGACTTCGCCCTCATCCATTTTGCAGAAATGATTGACCGCGAGCCACCAATCAATCGGAAGGAACGGAAGATCCTTGTTGATTCTTTTGGCCAATCCCTGTCTTGCGTTCCGAAACAAATGAATCCGTTTGTCCGTCGGCAGTTGCACCAGCTGTCCCAACGGAAGATGAAAAGAACAAGCAAATTTCTGCATTTCACGAGGAATCATGTCCAGAGCCGAAGCGATCATCGGATTGAATCCGGACGGAGTCTCCAGCTCCGGCATTTTGCCGCCGGGGATCCAGTCCAAAATCGTTTCCTTTGCAAACCGCATTGTCTGGTCTGTCCAGCCGGCGAGACCGGCGACCCTCTCCGCATTTTTCTCCACTTTCCGACGAATGTCTAGCAACTGTTTGCTCTGCGATGTCATGGCAGCCTCCTTGCTGTGCTAGGACTTGCGAACATTAGACAATAGTAATATTCACCAAATTTGTCAACAATCAGCAAAAATGGCTGTCTATACTATTTTTTGGCGTAAAATTACCATTTTCCTTCCACTTATTTCAAATTATCATGCAAAGATCTTGCTTATTTTTCATTAAACCTTTATATTATTGAATAAAGCTGAATGAAATCCTCAAGACAGGAGGTTGGCCATGGATTTCGAAACGCTTGAACGAGAATCTCGGGAAACGTTCCTTCAAATTCAACAAAAGCAATGGTGGCAAAATCTGCCTAGGAATCTGTCAAATTGGCTAATTGATTCAGATTTGAATGAATTTCTTAGCGTCATATGCGGAGTGTTTGGCTTCTGTTCTGCGGTTACAACAATAATAATTCTTTGCGTATCTTTGCAATCAGAAGGAAGTTGGATTGATAAAAGCTTTTCTTTGGGAATTTCTTTTGCCATCACCTCTCTGTTTCTCGGAATTATGCCGGCGATATTTCTACTGAAAAATCAGCTGAAATTCGAGCCGGCTCAGCTCGCGCCGAGAACTACTATTACTTTTTCGATTCAACACAAGCTGAAAGCAATGGAGCAGGAAACTATCGGTGAACTGAGCCGTTTTCACTCGCTCTACCAAGAACTGCAAGCGATGAAAGAAAATTCTATGCAAGACGCCGAATTTCTGCGCGAACGGATCAGCCGGCATGATTCGCGTTATTTGAAAACATCGCTGGAAGAAGCGGAAGCTTCCATTTCAATCGCGAACGCCGCGCTGGCAAAACTGGCTTCATTCAAAGCAAAGGTCGTGGAGTTTTTGCAGAGAAGCTTGAATTCAGTAAGAGAAATGGAACCCTATCTCATTGAGCTGGAAGTGGTGGAAAGAGTTCACGCGAACAAACTTCGCGCGCAAGAGCTGGCGAAAGAGGCTCAAATTGAAATCATTGCCGCGGTTCAAACCTTGCAGAATAAAATCAGCCGGGTTCAATCGGAAATAACCGCCCGATTCAAGGCCATTGGAATAAATCTGGCGTTGAATGCTCATAACTCGGAAAATCTTGTTCGCGATCTGGAGAATATTGAACGCACGCTTGAAGAATTTGCGGAAGCGCAAATTATCTGAAAAAAAAATGCCGCCCGGCAACTTTCTGCCGAGCGGTTTTCATTTTGATTGAAATGCATTGCGTTATTCGGCGGCAAGCGCTGCGATGGTGTGACTCAGATTCCTCATCATCGCCGCATTCCGGATTCTATTGACAAACAACGGAAAGAATCTTAATATTCATCAATGAAACGAAATGGAGGAGGCCATGCAAAAAATTGATGAAATGGCAAAAAAATTAATGGCGCTCATTGACAAACAAAATTTCATCGGCATAAAAACCCATCTTTCGGAAGTTCTGCGAGGCAAGCGCAATATGCCCGGCAATTGGGAAAATGCGATTCTGATTGTCACTGAAACCGAAAATAGAAAAGATCTGCTGAGCAAATATCCGAAAATCAAATTCCCTTGGCGGAGAACCGGCGCATTAAAAATCGAAAAGTCTTCCGGCAAAAAAGCGCGGAACATGATGGGAAAAGCAAAAAAAGAAACAGGGAAATCAACGGAGACGCTTGTGCTGGAACTCATCGAAATTCTCGAATTGAAGAGATTTGATTCCGCATACACCACCTTTTCCCGAATAATCAACGGAAACAGGAGAGCATCGCAAAAATGGGAAAACGCATTGCTGATTGTGCTGGAATGTGAAGATAGAAAAACATTGTTGCGAAAATTTCAATTGATTCAATTTCCTCCAAAAACGATGAAGGCCATGGCGGAAGATTTGTCGACAATGACGGGAAATCAAAAAGTTGCCGCTGTTTATAAAAAACTGCAAAAAATTTTGCGCGGGAAGAGAGATGTTCCCAAAGAATGGGAAGATCCGCTGATAACAGCGACCGAGTGTGATAGTAAAAATGAACTTGTCGCCAAATATCCGGCAATCAGATTTTCAGATTTTGACAGAAGATCGGCAATAACAAGATTAATGACCTTTCTAAAAAATCCAAAGCGCCATTCCATCAGCGCGGCGCTATCAACGATTCTTTCCGGCAAACGCGCGGTTCCCCTGTCTTGGGAAACATATTTTATCATTTCTCTGCAAATGCGGACAAAAGCTGAAATTCGAGAAAAATTTCCTGCCGTGAAATTCGCTTCGGATAAATAAACTAAAACCGCCGATTCAATGAACCGGCGGATTTTTTTTCGCGGGAATCGGTTCCATCTCAATGCTAACCTGAAATTAACGAGAGATTGCATATTGATCTCCTCCGACCAGAGCTGGGAGCACATGGTAATTTTGTTTACATTGCAACAAAGGGGTTTACATTTTTGCAACATTGTTAACGATTCCACAAATCTGACAATTGTTCTATAATAATATTATATTCATTAAATCAACTATGTACGAAAAACAACTTTCCAACTTTGGATTAACGGAAAAACAAGCGCAAATCTATGAAATTTTGCTGAATCTCGGACCGAGCTCCATCACGCCGATAATCAAGCGGACAAAATTAAAAAAAGGCGATGTTTATAATATTTTAAAAGCGCTGAAAGAATTTCATCTGCTGAGAGAAAATCAGGAAAGAAAAAAAACGATATTCCGCGCCGAACAGCCTCAAAATTTGCAAAAGCTGATGATTGAAAAAGAAAAAAGAATTGCAAGCGACAAAGTTCAACTGCAAAACATTCTGCCTGAATTAACCTCATTGTTTCAACAAACGACAGAGCGGCCGATAATTCAAATTTTTAACGGAATCGAGGAAACCAAAATTTTTTATAATGACTTGATGACAACGAAAAGCGAAGTTTTGATTTTCGTGTCGCGCTATGATTGGGATGATCCGAAGATGGAAAAGCTGATCAAGTCGAATACATTGAAGCAATTCAACAAAGGAATAAAAATCCGCGCGCTCAATCCCCTGCTATCCGAATTTTCAAAAAGGGAACGGAAAAATTATGTAAATGAAAGAAAAAGGAAAAACATAAAAATCCGCTTTCTGCCGAAAAATTGCGCTTTCCCGTCGCAAATAATAATTTATGATAACAAAGTCGGAATCACTTCCATGAAAAAAGAATTGATAACAACGGTGATAGAAAACGATAATATTGCGCAAACGGTGAAAAGCATTTTCAACTTCACTTGGGACTCGGCAAAAAGTTTTCATGACGCGTCCATAAAATAAAACAAACAAAACAGCTCCGCGTTCGCGGAGCTGTTTTTTATTTCAATCAAGTTTTTTATGTCCGGCGAAGAATTGACGCGCGGATCACTTCTGCATCGGTTGCCGAGGAAGTGATGTTGGCAAACGGCAAAATTTTTCCAACCGATTCTCTCGCTTCTTTCTCTTTCAATTTCGGCTGAAAATTTTTACAATCTTTTTTATACCATTTTTTCAATGACTGCAATTTCAATCCGGCTGATTCGACTTTTTCGCGCCAGCCGTCTTCCGGCAGAATTTCTTTTTCTTCGGTTCCCCGATAAAATTTTTGAGAATTTTTCGGCATCCAAGTTTTCATATTTTCATGATTGTAGCGCAAACCCTTGAAATCAATAAAATCGTAACCGAGTTTTTTCAATTCCGGCAGAAATGACAAATCGCTCATTCCCGCGATATACGGATGAACAATGGGAAACGCTTTGACTTTGAATTTTTTCGCTCTTCGCAATAAATCCAGACGATCCGATGTTTTTGTTTTTTCGACTGCGTCGAGGCCTGTAATCGAAACATTCAATCGAAAATTCGGAATGCGGCTTAACTTTTTCAGCATTTCGTCGGAAACATTGAACTTTGTGACGCAGACAACCAACTTTGCCAGCGGAGAAACATTTTCCAAAAAATACTTCAATTCATTTTCATATTTCATCCAGAACGGATCGGAAATGGCATTGAATCCGACAATATCGCCGCAAAGCAATTCCAGCGGGAAATCATAAAATTCAGCCAACGCTTTTTTGTCATTCTTGTCCGGCGGCGGATTCAAAATCGTTACCGCGCGATTCAGGCCGATCAAAGTTTTTTTGTCCCACAATTTTTTTCTGCATTCCACCTTTGTTATCACGCAATATTTGCAGGCGATCGGACAGCCGTATTTTTCATTTACTTCACGCATATATTTTTTTCGAGAATTATTTTGTCCAGCAGATCAGCCGGAGGAAATCCGTAATCGCGCCGGCTGTTGCCGTAATATTTTTCAATGCAATATTTGCAGTCAAAACATTTGTCGCCGATGCGCGCGTACGGCCACCAGCTGTTCAGACATTGCATTCCATCCATATTCGGAAAATTCGGCAAAGAGACAAATCCGACATCTTTGTCGCCGTTATCATTTTTTCCCGGCTGCATTGTCAAAATTCCGGAAATGAATCGGATGAAAGTCAGATCGCCCAAGCGAACATTTCCTTTTACCAATATTCTGTTTCCTTTCAAATGGAAACAAGTAGTGCAGCATGATCGGCATTTCAATCGATTGTCCGGCGCAACGTCGCAGCGCAGATGGCAATCTCCATTCATAAACTCAATGTCATAACCGAAAAATTTTATCAAGTCCAGCGCGTTTTCCTTCGGATTCAAAACGGGTTTGCAAGTTTTTACCAGCGGACAATTCAATTCTTCACAATGAACCAGATTCGGACTGTAATAATATGGATTGTAAGTGACATTGTCGCCGCAGAGATAACTGACGGCGCAGGAAGTTCTGGTGAATAATTTGATTTTGTATTTTTCGGAATTTTCTTTGAATGATTGATAAACATCTTTGCTCATCAATTTTACTCGCATGACCCATTCGGTTTTCTGATCCGGATTCATTTCGGAAACAATGTTTTCATCTCCGCGAAAACCGGACGCGACGATTACGCGGCCACCGGCTTTTTTCAATTTTCGAAAAATCAAATCAATCGTTTCTTTTGAAGTGTTGTACGGAGGAGTCATCGGACGAATATAAGCGATATTGGGAATTTCATATTGATTCAACAATCGAATATTTTCATAACGATGCGCCATTCCGACTTTTTCAAATTGCGGCAATTCGGAAATTGAAATGAGAACAATGATTTTCAATCCTTGTTTCATAAAACTTTTCAATTCTTCCGCGTGTTTTTCCGTTAATTTTCCCTTGGTGATAATTCCGACCGATCCGAGATGTTTTGTCCGCGCCAGATTTTCCAGCTTGTTCAAAGTATCATTCCACTGAATCGTCGGATCACCGTAAAAATTATTCACGCTCACGGGAATTTCACGGAGCAGGTTTTTCCAGTTTTTGTATTGTGATTTTGTTATTTGCATAGTTTGAGAGGGATTGAGTAATTGAGGGAACGACGCAATTTGAGAGTAATTGAGTAATTGGTAATTAAGGGAACGACTAAATCCCTCAATTACTTAATTACTAAACCGCTGAATCTCTTCACGCGTAATTTCACCAACAGCCGCAATAAACCGCGCAATATCTTCATCATTATTGCAAAGCGAAATCGACGCTCTGACAAAGCCCGGAATTTTTGAAACATCTTCGCGTTTTACCGCGAGGATTATTTGTTTTTCATTTTTTATTCCCAGCAGTTTTTTTACCAGAGAATAAGAACAAAAACTGCCGGCGCGCACGCCGATGCCGTATTTTTCATTCAAAATTTCCGCGACTTTTTTCGGTTCCATTCCAATAATGTTAAACGGCAGAACCGTATTCAAATGTTTTTCCGAAACATACAATTTAACGCGTTTGTTTTTTTTCAGATAATCAAAAGCTTTTCGCGCCAATCTTTTTTCATGCGCTTCAACATTTTTCAAACCCAATTTTTGAAGTTTTTCCAGAGCGATTGCCATGGAAACAGCGCCGAGCGCGTTCGGCGTTCCCGGATCATGAGCCAGCTGATTTTTGTAGCGAATGAATTCTCCGCTTTCCGCAATATACGGCAAATTTCCGCCGCCGATTTGATACGGCAAAAATTTATCGAGAAATTTTTTCGGTCCGATCAAAAATCCGCCGCCGTAAGGCGCGTAAAATTTGTGGCCGGAAGCTGCCAAAAAATCTATGCCGTCTTTTTTCATGTCAATTTTGTGATGCTGAATGAATTGACAGGCGTCAACAATGAAATAAGCGCCGTATTTGTGAACGAGTTTGCCGATTTTTTTTATCGGCGGACAATATCCGGTCACATTGGAAGACGCGGTGAGAACAAAAGCTTTGATTTTATTTTTTTTAAAAATGTTTTCAATATCATTCAAATCAAATTCAAAATCATCGGACAGAGAATATTTCACGACATTTTTCAAACCGGATTTTTGAATTCTATCATTTACCGCTTCCATTTTTTTCTCGCAAACTCTTTCATTGCCCAATTCTTTTTCACCTTCGGCTTTTACCCATGGCAAGTAAGAGGAGCTGTGTTCGATTTCGGAAACAGCGACTTTGCCGGGAAGAAATGAAAAAAAGTAAGCGGCCATGTTCATCGCGCCGGTCGTGTTTCCCGAGAACATTACATAAGCGTCTTTCGGCGCGTTAACAAAGTTTTTGATAATTTCCCGCGTGTTTTCATAAACATCGGTGGAAATTTTCGATTTTATGCCGGCTCCGCGGTGAACCGAGCCGTAGCTTTCCAGATATTTCTTGATTTCTTTTTCAACCGTAAAAAAAGGCGGAGTGGTGGCCGCGTTGTCCAAATTAACATAGCGAACTTTTCCCGGGCGTTTGATTTTAACGGGGAAATTTAATATTTCGCTTGAGAATAATTTTTTCGGATTGATTTTTTTCATAAAAATCTTTTTTTCAAAAACTCTGCGAACAGCGTTTCTCAAAAAAAGAGAGGCGGCTCTGTGAAAGCCTCCTCGCTCGCGCTTCGTTTTCCGAGACCGCGCCCTGTCCGGCAATCCGCGCAACCGCGCTTGACCGAACTTTGTCTCAACCTTGCCAGTTGGCAAGGAAATTTCCGCGCCGGTCGAGCCTATTCGACGGAAAAGAGATGAAAGGCGAACCGCGCCTTTTCGATCTCTTCGCCGGTGTACTCGTGCCGGCCTTCCAGTCGAGGCAGACCGCTCACGCCCATCACCACCAGCCGATCTCCCGACTTCAGCGCCACGACCGGCGCCTTTGCCGGAATCTCGACCTCGATGCCGAAACGCTTGGTCATGACCTCGATCGTCGCCTTGTGCGACGGATTGAGGCACGACTCCACACCGCCGGTACCGATGACCTCCTTCGCCCGCTCGACGGCGAGCTCTTCCTTTCTGATGATGCAGTTGGAGGGAAACATGCTGGGGGCGATGCCGAAGCCGAAATAAGTTGTCATGCGAACCTCCGCGCTTGGGTTAAAGGAACCGAATTCATTCCAACAAAGCATTATAGCAGAATTAAAATATTTTGTCAAGATTATTTGACTTTATTTTAGTATTTACTTTATTTTTAGATAAATTTATTGTATATTTTATATCAAATTTATTTGACATTATTTCATTTTCCAAGAAAAAAAACTCGGGCTGATCCCGCATTTTTAGAAGTTTTGACACGACTTTCAAATAATTGTATTATTCAACGGGAACCGGCAACAAAAAAAGGAGGCGCTCATGCACTTTGCCAAAGATCAAGACGAAAAAGCTGAATATCGTTTCAGCTTTGCGGCAACGGGGAAAATGGGAATGGAATTGCTGATAATCGAAGAATATACCGAAACCGAATCAGCACAAAGATTTGTTTTCCTTGATCACATTACTGAAATCATCACTGTTTTCCGGGAGAATGATTCAATAACAAGCCTTGAAATATCACTGAACAATACTGAGTCCAAAATATTGCTGACAAAGAATGCGGCGCAAGCATTTTTCACATTTCTCAGAGAAGAAAAGCATCCGTCCGCTATTTTCGGTGATTTTCTGTTCAATCAAGTCCCGGCGATTAACCTGTCTTTGAAAACCGGCTCCGGAAAAACACTTCTGCGAATCAGCCGAATTCAAGCAGGAAGCGCGACTCACACTTTCATTCAACCGTCTCAAATTTCCATGATTGACATCTCTTCCCACTCAACCGAAAAAGAACTTTTGATTTGTATGAAACATGGGAGAAGGATTGTACTGAAAAATGATGACGCGCAAAAATTCATCAACTTTCTCATGGAAAGACCCTCTCCGAGAAGTTTCTGAAAACAAAAAACGGCCGCCTGACATTTCAGACGGCCGTATTTTTTTTATTTTCAATTTTTATAAATTTTCATCGACAATGCATTCAAAACTACGCTGACCGACGAAAAAGCCATGGCAAAGGCGGCAATTGCCGGATTCAGCAAAACACCCATAACAGGATACAATACTCCGGCGGCAACCGGAATTCCAATGATATTATAAAAAAATGCCCAAAAAAGATTTTGTCTGATTTTTCGAAAAGTATAGCCGCTGAGTTCGATCGCTGTCAGAACATCGCGCGCGTCATTTTTTACCAAAATTATTTCTCCCGAGTCGAGAGCAATGTCAGTTCCGCTCGAAAACGCAATGCCAAGATCAGCCTGCGCCAATGCCGGCGCGTCATTGATTCCATCGCCGACCATGGCAACGATATTTCCTTTTTTTTGCAATTCTTTAATTGCATTTGCTTTTTCCGCCGGCAAAACATTGGCAATAACCTCATCCACAACAAGCTCCCTGCCGATGGCATCGCCAACGCGCTTGTTGTCGCCGGTTATAATAACAACTTTTTTTCCTTTTTTTCGCAAATCGGCAATCGCTGATTTTGATGTTGATCGCACGGTATCGGCGAGCGCGATTATTCCCAGAATTTTGTTTTCACTTGCCAGAATCATCAATGTTTTTCCTTGACTCTCCAATTTTTCAATACTATTTTCAACTTCAGAACTCGTCTTAATTTTATTTTCCGCGAGCAATCTTGCATTTCCGAGCAATATTCTCTTGTCTTCAATAATTCCTACAACGCCTCTTCCGGGAATGGCATTAAACTCTTTCACATCAAGCAGCTTTTCTTTTTTTATTTTATTTAAAATCGCTTTTGCCAACGGATGTTCTGATTTTTTTTCGAGCGACGCAGCCAGGACCATCACATTTTCCGCTGAAAATGAAACAACATCCGTCACTATCGGCTCGCCTTTTGTCAGAGTTCCCGTTTTGTCAAACACTACAAGATTTATTTTTCTGGCAATCTCAAGAGCCTTGTTGCTTTTGATCAAAATTCCGCGCTTTGCCGCTAATCCGGTTCCCATCATAACAGCGACAGGCGTGGCCAAACCAAGCGCGCAGGGACAAGCGATAATTAAAACCGAAACAAACACGGTGAGTGCAAATGCAAATGATTGCCCGGCCAGCATCCAAACGCCAAATGAAATAATCGCGAGAAAAATAACAACCGGAACAAAATAAAATGAAATTTTGTCCGCGAGCAATTGAATCGGAGACTTTGAATTAATCGCGTCTTCCACTACGCGAATAATCTGCGATAACATTGTGTCAGCGCCCACTTTTGATGCCTTGATCGTTAATTCTCCGGTCTGATTCACTGTCGCGCCAATGACACGATCGCCTTTTGATTTTTCCACGGGAATGCTTTCACCGGTAATCATTTTTTCATCCACGCCGGAATAACCTTCGATCACCAGTCCGTCAACCGGAATTTTCTCGCCCGGTTTTATTTTTATAATATCATTGACAATCACTTCAACGATCGGAATTTCTGATTCCTTTCCACTTCTGATCACTGTGGCGAATTTAGGCTGAAGTTCAGCCAATCCCTTTATCGCCTCGCCGGTTTTTCCTTTTGTGACCGCTTCCAAATATTTTCCGAGAGAAATGAAAACCAAAATAAATCCGGCGCTCTCGAAATAAAGAGCGGGCATGGCTGAATTCATTTTCAATAAAAATGAAATACCGGCAAACAAACTGTAAAAATAAGCGGCGCCCGTTCCGACGAAAACAAGCGAATCCATGTCAGGCTTTAACTGAATCAATCTTTTTGCGCCATTGAGCCAAAGAGCTCGGCTTGCGTAGAGAATGCCGGTTGCCAAGATGAATTCAAAAATAATTATCACTCCGGTCGAAAAATGAAACGCGGGAAGCCCCAACATTTCCGCCATTGCCAGATATACAAGCGGCAATCCAAGAAAAAAAGAAATCCAAAATGTCTTTTTGAGCTTCAAAATATTTCCTTCATGATGATGTCCGCCCATCTCGCCCTCTTCCATTGTTTGATAACCGAGTTTGGCCGTAATTTCTTGAATTTTTTTCAAGCTGATTTTATTTTCATCGAATTCCAAATCCAATTTTTCCGCGGCAAAATTCACTCCGGCGGAAATTACTCCCGGTTGCTTCGCCAGCGCGGACTGAATTTGCGCTGAGCAAGAGGCGCAGTGCATGCCATGTATCATCAATCTTTTTTTCATAAATTTATTCGGTTATTATTTTAAATGCCAATAAAACATATTCGCAAATTTTATTTTACAACTTCAATAATTCCGACAACCATTCCCATGGGACAGCTGAATTGATATCTGCCCGGAGTTTTTGGAATGAATTCTTTTATTGTTATGTCATTTCGACTCAGTTGAACATAGCCGGGGAAAAGACTGCGCGCAATGATAGCGCCGGTACAACCGCTAAAACCGGCATCCTGGATTTCCCAGACTACGGGAATCCCGGCTCGAACCTTGAAATGATTGGGAAAAAATTCATCGGCAACCGACATTTGAATCAGCTGTTTGCCATTGACGATCGGCGCTAAACTTTTGTCAGCATTCGTGTTTTTTATTTCAATATTATTTTCAGCCGGACTTGAATTCCAATTCGGCCAATCCAAAACAGTCAGTTGCATATTAATATTATACAAAGCGAAAAACAAAACAATAATTCCGGCAACCTTGGTGAACTTTCTCGCCAAAGACTTTTTTTCAAAAAATTTAACGCTGGTCAATCCGACAAGAAGCAGCGCCGGACTTGTTCCCAACACAAAGAAAAGCATGATCATTGAGCCATGCGGCGCGCTCGTTGAAAGGATCGCCAATCCTTCGGCGCTGAGAGTAAATCCGCACGGCAATAAAATCGTTAAAAAACCGACCGCGAACGGCATTATTTTTCCATTCGTTTCAGTTGAAGCAATTCTCCGAGTGACAAAACGCGGAAGAGCGATTTGAAATCTCTGCAAACTTCGAACCCCCAGCATTTGCAATCCGAGAATTATCATTATTATTGAAACTGCAATCGTAAAAAACGCGGAAAACGAAATTGAAACTTGCAATTTCTCTCCCAACAATCCGAGCAGCATTCCGGCAAGAGAAAACGACAAAATTCTTCCGGCATTAAAGAAAAAATGCGGAATCATTTTTCGCGCGGTTGAAATTTCTCCTGAAACTTTTTCATTCCATTGTTTTGACATAGACAGAACCAATCCGCCGATCAGCGCGGCGCAAGTGGAAAATCCGGCAAGGAGACCGAGCGCGAAAAGAGCTCCCAGAGAAGATCCTTCCGGAATATTGAAAACCGAAGCCATTTTGAGCCGGCTAATCAAAAAAAATACACCTAAAACAATGGCAGAATAAAAAAACACACTCCACCAACTCGTCCGCTTTTCTTCCTCAAAGCGGTTCTCTGAAAATTGATAATCATCGCCGCTAAACAACTGACGGAATGATTCCAAACTCGGCGCTTCGTCTTCGAATTCGATAATCAAACGCCGCTCAGACAAAATCGCGCGCGCTTTTCTCACCTGAGGCAATTCCAAAACCTTCTTTTCAATCAATATTTCACATGAATAACAATGCATCCCTTTGATGAAAAATGATTTTTTATTTTTTACATAAACAACGGATAAAGTTTTACTTATTTGACAATTTCGTCACCTTCAATATCTCTTCCACCATTTCCAGTTGTTTTGCTTTCTTTCCCGACTTTATCGCTTTTTCAAAACAGCAATGCAGATGATTTTCCATCAGCATCTGATGAGCGGAGCGAAGCATTCCAATCGCCGCCAAATTTTGTTGCATAATATTTATGCAATATTCATCGGATTCAACCATTTTAATAATTTTTCCCAACAAGCTTTGGGTTTTTTTTAAATTCACGAGCGCTTTTTCTTTTTTTGTCGCCATAATTCATTTTATTGATTATACCCCCACCACAGGTGCAGGTTTAATTCAATTATACCGCTCCAAAATACAATGTCAAGCGAGCGGCTTTATTTTTATCCGCCGGTTTTGTATAATCTAAATATTGCGAAATCAGTTGGCGGAAAAATAATCGGCGGGTATATTATATCGGTATTATGCGACCTTCCCAAGGTTGAGAGACGGGTTCGACTCCCGTTACCCGCTCCAGCCTACGCTCTTTTTAATTTAGAGATTTATCTGGCGGGCCAGATTTTTTTATTTTATAATTAGAGCTTCGGCTGGCAGGCCAGCTTTTATATAACGAAAGTTTCATTTGGCAAGCCGGACTTTTTTTAGAAAAATAAAAAATTGACTTTTTCGAATTTTGTTGCGTTCTTGAAAAAAATAAAATCTTTATTCCAAAAAAATTTTGTATCATTGAAAAAATCAGCCAGAGATGATAATCTGCTAGGAGTATGGAGATTCTTTCCGATAAAAAACTTGTTGCCGAATATCTGTCCGGCAATGAAAAATCAGCGACCGTAAACGGAAAAGCAAACGATGATGGAAGCATTTCCGCAGAGTCAATCCAATTGCGACCGGAAAGCGCGATCGCGCAATAAAATTTCGGCAAAAATAAAAAAGATCAGCCAAGGCTGAACTTTTTTATTTTTGATAAACTTTTTCAAAACTTTCTTACTTTGCCAATCGGTTGTAGAGCCAAGCAAAAACAAACAAAACCAGGTAAGTGAAAACGGCCGCTTCGATCATTCCGGAAATCGTTCCCAAAAAAGTCGGCTCGTAAAACATGTGCCAGCCTTGCATTTGAGCGGCGGCATTCTGATAAATTCCCAGAGAATTCGCCACGCTCAGCAAAAGCATAATCAAGGCGGACATTGTGGCGCCGGCGCAGGCCAGCGGAAATGCTTTTAATTTCATACGCTGAAAAAATTAATAATTATTAAAAGTACAATCGCCGAAAAATTAATTTTCCGCTTGCGTTTCCGCTTCTTTCAAATCCAAGGACAATGTGCGGGAAACGCCGTCGTCTCCCATGGCAACGCCGTAGAGAACATCGGCGACATGCATTATTATTTTGTTGTGAGTGATAACGACAAATTGAGATTTGTATGATAATTCCTGCAGAATCGCGGCGAACTTTTCCGAATTCGCTTCGTCGAGCGCGGCATCAACCTCGTCCATGACAATGAACGGAGCCGGATTGCTGTCTATGATCGCGCAGATCAGAGCGAGCGAAGTCATTGTCCTCTCTCCTCCGGACAAAACCGCAATGTTTTCCACTTTTTTGTTCGGCGGAGCGGCCATGATTTCTATTCCCGTATTGACCAATTTTGATTTTTCTTCAGGCATTAATTTTTCTTCATCATCATCGGAAAACTCGCCTTCAACTTCTTCGCGCGCTTTTTCTTTTTGAATCAAGTCGAGCTTTGCTTTTCCTCCGCCGAATATTTTCACGAAATAATGGCCGAACGCTTGATTGATTTTTTTGAATGACGCATTGAATTGTTTGTTGATTATCTCATCCAATTCCACCACGATTTTTTCCAGATCATTGATGGCTTTTTCCAAATCATTGACTTGCGTTGAGAGAAATTCATAGCGCTCGGCAACTTCCTTGTGTTCGGAAATAACTTCTTCGTCAATTCCGCCGATCAATTCCAATTGCTGTTTTTGTTTTGAAATTTCCAGCCAAACCTGATCAACATTGATTCGCTCTTCAGACTGCAAATCATTGAAATTAATTTCTCCCAATTCCTGCACGATTTCTTTTTCCAAATCTTCTTTTTTCGTTTCCAGCCGCGCCAGCGAAACTTTGATTTCATTGAGTTCGCTTACCGCGGAATTGACTTGGATTTGAAATTCCTGCATTTTCGCCTGGAGCTGGAAAACTTCGTTTTTTTTCTTTTCTTCCGACAGATTGAATTCATCGATTTTCTTTTTCTTTTCCAGGACGGACAAATCAATTTCGGTTATTTGATTTTCCAATTCGTTTTTTCTTTCAGCCAAACCTTTCAAATATTTATCTTGCTCATCAGGCGCCAGCTGATTTTCCGCGATCTCGCGCAATATTTGATCAGTTTCTTTTTTCAATGATTCCAGATCATTGGACAAACCTTTCTTTTTCGTATCATTCACCTGCAATGAAACTTTCAATTCGCTGATTTCCGCGAATAAATTTTCTTTGTTTTTGTTGGCTGTTTCGATTTTTGATTTCAATAATGTGATTTCTTTTAATTTTTCTTCCTGCGTGGACAAAACATTTCCGTTTCCGAAAACCAGCCAGCTCAGAGAAGATTGCCGGCGAAAACCGCCTTTCATTGTTCCGTATTTTTCCAGAACATCGCCTTCGAGCGTCACCATTCTCTCTCTTCCAACTCCGATTTTTTTTGCTGAGTCCAGATTGTCAACCACGATAGTTCCGCCGAAAATCAATTGAAAAACTTTTCGGAATTTCGAATCAAAGGATAGCAGATCGATTGCCAAACCGATGGCGCCCGTTTCTCCCAATATTTCTCTCGCCTGAGAGGACGGTTCAAATGCGCGCAATTTATTCAGCGGGAAAAAAGTTAATGGCGACAATCTGTATTGTTTCAAATAATTGATGCATTTAATGGCGACTTCGTCATTTTGAACGACAATGGCGGAGAGCCGATTGCCGGCAATGACCGCAAGCGCGGGTTCATACATTTTTTCCAAATGAGCCAATTCACTGACTGTGCCGAAAATTCCGGAGATGACTTCTTTTTGCCGCAAAACCGCTTTGACCGAATCAAGACTGCCGTTTCCTCGGCCGCCGTTTTTTATGCGCGCCAATTCCAGTTCAGCTGATTGCAAATTATTTTGCAAAACGGAAATTTCCCGTTTCATTGTTTCCAAATCGCTTTCCTTTTCCAGAAATTCGGCGCGAATATAATCCAATCGGGATTTGGTGCTTTCCAAACTTTCGGTAATTTCGTTCGCGCGCTTGCCCAGTTCTTCTTTTTTGTTTTCCAGCCACGTTAAATTTTGCTTTCCGGCTTTCACATATTCCACGCTCATTTTTCCTTTCACTGTCGCCAATTCCTGAAAATACGAATTTTTTTCCGTTTGCAGACGGCTGTATTCTTTTTGCAATTGATTGAAAATTTCCTGCCGAGATTCCTGTCTGGCTGAGGCGGCGAGTTTTGTTTGTATTTGATTCAGCTGAGCTTCCAAATCATTTTTCAATGCTTCTTTCAAAGAAAAATCATGGCCGAAGCGCGTCAAATCGCGTTTCAGATTTTGCCAGAGGAATGAATAATAATTTTTTTGCAAAGAGCGCAAATCCTGCTCGATTTCTTTTCTTTTTTCCAATTTTTTTATTTGTTTGGCGAGCAATCGCAAACGAGGCTCCAGTTCAGCCAGAATTTTATTTGTTTCATCCAAATTTTCGCGCGAACGCTTCAATCGGCTGACAGCCTGATCGCGCTTGATCTGATGCTGTTTCACGCCGGTCGCTTCATCGAAAAAGTTTTTTCGTTCAAACGGAGAAATATTTATAATGTGATCAACCATTCCCTGCCCGATAATGCTGTAAGTGCGCTGGCCGAAATTCGCTTTTGCCAGCAAAATCAAAATGTCGAAAAGCCGAACCGCTTTTTTGTTCATCAAATATTCGGTTTCGCCGGTGCGATAAACTCTGCGAGTGATCACAACTTCAGTGTAATCAATGGGCAATTCCTTGTCTTCATTGTTGAAAAAAATGGAAACCTCGGAAAAACCTTGTCGCGCTTTTTTTTCCGAACCGCCGAAAATAACATCTTCCGATTTTTTACAGCGGATCAATTTCAAACTCTGTTCGCCCAAAACCCAGCGGATCGCGTCCGAAACATTTGATTTTCCCGAACCGTTCGGACCGACAATCGCGGTAATGCTATTCGCCTTTTCATCATGATTCGACCGCATGGGAAATTCAAAAACCGTCTTTCGCGCGAAAGATTTGAAACCTTGAATTTCGAGTCTTTGCAGATACATAATATGCGAATATTATAGCAAAACGTTGAGAGACGAGCAAGACGAACGAATATGTAGAGGCGGGTTGCACCCGCCTAACATTTTTATTTGTCGTTGTGATTTGAAACGAATTTGTTTACGATTGAAATCAGTCAAAATGAACATACAATAAAGGTAGTGGCGGGTCTAGACCCGCCACTACCTTTTTTTTTGCGAAATTTTTAAAAACGATTTCATATTTAGAGGCGGGTGCAACCCGCCTCTACATTAGTTTTAAAATTAAAAATCGCCCCGCAAATGCGGGGCGATTTTTTTATTGAACGGAAATGTTTAAATTTTGCGAACGATATGAATTTCCGTTGGGATCGATTATTTCCGCGAAAATTTCATACGATCCGGCGGAATCGGGCGCCGGCCAATCGACTGTGACATCATTGCTTTCGGGGAGAATTACCGTGCTGAAATTTTTGGTTTGTTCTGTCTGATTGTTTGTCTCGTAAAACTTTATCTTTTCACTGGCGAAAATGTCGGTAATATGAACGGTCAAATTTACAGGAAAGTTTGACATGGAATAAACCGCATTGCCGGACGGATTTTTCCAATTGATCGCCGGAGGAGGAATGTCAACCGTGATATTGATATCAATGCTCGTTTCCGCCGAATTGTCCACGTCATCATAGGCAATCACTTTTAATTTGTGATAACCGCGGACAAAATAACTGCTTAACGGGAAATATAAATTGTAAGGATAATTGTTTTTCGCAACCAATTTCTTGTCATCCATATAATATTCCACGCGTCCGATTCCGCGCGGAGCTGATAATTGAACTTGCACATCCAAATAGCTTCCGGAGATTACAGCATTGCTCGAGGGGCTCAGAATCATGACGCTGGGACGATTTTCTTCAGTATGAACATCATCATATTCGGTTGGCGGAATTTCATTGACAAATTCCTGTCCTTCCACTTCTTTGTCTTTGCTTTCTTCCACCCATTCCTGCACAGCCGCTTCCCAATATTGATACGCCGAATCAGCGCTCATCGGATCTTCGGGAATATCGCCTTTCGGATCGTCTTTGTAAACATAATGCAAAATGGAATGCGCCACTTTGAATGTTTTTTCTTCCACAAACGACTCAGGCGTCATGTCTGTTGCCAGTTTTTTTGAATATTTGTCTATTTTCACGGTTTGTCCTTCGGGAATCGTTCCGTCCAGCATTTCTTTTCCGGTCGGTTCTATTTTCGGCTCAGTGAAATATTCCACCGGAGTTCCGTCCAAAACTTTCCGCATATATTCATTCCAAATCGGCGCTGCCACAATACTGCCGTCAGCTCCGCGGTTCATTTCCGAATTGTCATTATTTCCCACCCAAACGCCGGTTACTAAGGAAGGAGTATAACCCATTGTCCAGGCATCGTGAAAATTGTTGGTTGTTCCGGTTTTCGCCGCCACCGGACGAGCGCCAAGATTCAATGGATTCTGCGTTCCGAAAACAAAAGCGCGCGCATTATTATCAGACAAAACATTACTCACCATGTTGGCGATATTCGAATCCATCACTTTTCTTGATTTTTCTTCATATTCCAGGAGAACATTGCCCCGGCTGTCTTCCACTCGGAGAATCGCGACCGGCGGATGATAAACGCCTTGATTGGCGAGAATACCAAACGAGGAAGCATGCTCAACCATTTTCACTTCACCGCCGCCAAGCACAACCGCCAAACCGAATCGGCTGCGATCGCCAAAGGAAGAATAACCCATCAACTCCAGCAAATCCAAAACATTTGGAATGCCGGCCAGATACATCGCTTTTACCGCCGGAATATTCAGCGAGCCGGCGAGAGACTGTCTGATCGTCACCGGTCCTCGTTCTTTCAAATCATAATCGAGCGGTTTGTAATCCTTTGTATCTGTTTTGAAAATTGTTTCAACATCATACAAAATCGTATTCGGAGAAAATCCTTTTTGAAAAGCCGCCGCGTAAACCATCGGCTTTATGGATGATCCGGGCTGGCGCAATCTGATTGTCACATTATCATTCGGTTCGAATTTACAATTTTTTCCGGAAACACAGCCTTCGGGCTCTGATTCTCCGAAATAATCTTTTGAACCGACCATGGCGAGAATTTGTCCGGTCTTACTTTCAAGCGAAAGCAAAGCCGCGTTGTAAAAATCATATTTCTCGCCTCTTTCTTCCACTCCGGTTGCCACCGCTTCTTCGGCGATTTTTTGTTTGTCCAAATCCAAGGTTGTAATCACTTTCAATCCGCCTGACTCCACAATTTCATCGCCCAATTGTTCGCTCAAAATTTCTTTTACATACATTATAAAATGAGGCGCGGTAATGGATTCATTTCGCTTGGCGAATTGTATTTCCTGCGCAGACGCCTCATCCGCTTGTTCGCTGGTAATATATCCGTTCTCCGCCATCAGATCCAGAACATAATCTTTTCGCGCCAGTAATTTGTCAACATTATTTCCATAAGGAGAATAGAATGTCGGCGCCTTTGGCAGAGATGCCAGAATCGCCGCTTCCGCCAATGTAATTTCTTTTACATCTTTGCTGAAAAATGTCTGAGAGGCGGACTGAACGCCGTAAGAAACCGAACCATAGGGAATTTCATTCAAATACATTTGCAGGATTTCGTCTTTTGAAAACGTTTGCTCGATTTTGTATGACAAAATAAATTCTTTTATTTTTCGGGAAATTTTTCTTTCATTTGTCAAAATGGCGTTTTTTACGAATTGCTGTGTCAGAGTTGATCCGCCGCGCGCTCTTTTTCCCATTAGCGGATCTATTATCGTGCCTTTGAACATTGCGAGCAGATTGAACCCATGATGTTCATAGAAGGTTTTATCTTCGGTTGAAATTGTCGCCCATTTCATGTAATCGGGTATGTCTTCCAATTTCACCAAAGTTCTCTTCTCGTCGCCATGCAAATCATAAAGAATATTTTCTCCGGTGCGATCATAGATTTTGGTGCTTTGCGCTATATTTCTATCCAAAATTTTCTCCGGATCGGGCAGGGCGCGCGAATAAATAATAAACGCACCGACCAAATAGACAAATCCGACGACAACCAAAATGAGTCCGCCGAAAAAAATCCGGCGCAGCCATTCTTTCCAGAATCTTCCTTTTTGCCGCTTGACTTTTGACTTGGCTCGTTCGAAATGATCTTTGAGCCTCGGCTTCAGATGTTGTATGGGCATAGACCCTTTATTATTTTTTTACAAACTATGCTTTTTCATGATTTTTTCCATTAGTTTCGCGCTTTTCCACTACTTTCGCTCTATTTGCCGCGTACTTGATAATGGCGCCGGCAATATCGCGGCCGGTCGCCTTTGTGATTCCTTCCAATCCGGGATTGGCGTTTACTTCCAGAATTCCCGGACCGTTTTTCGTGCGAATAATATCAACGCCGGCGAAATCAAGAGCACATGCTTTTATCGCTTCGAGCGCCACTTCTTTTTCCCGCTCGCTCAATTCCGCCAGGCGAACGCGTCCGCCAAGATGAAAATTCGAACGAAATTCTCCTTTTCTCGTAGCAATTCGTTCCATAACGCCGACGATTTTTCTGCCGACAATAAAAACGCGTAAATCTTTTCCGCTGGCTTCTCTCACATATTGCTGGACGATCAGAGGTTCGGGATCGCCTTCTTCGATAACCATTTCAATTATGGATTTTAATCCTCGCTTGCTTTCAATAATGGATACTCCTTTTCCGTGCGAACCGGAAACCGCTTTTAAAATAACAGGGAAAGAACCGATTTCACTGACGATTTCATCGATATTCTGCGAATTGATCACAACATAAGATTTTGGCACGGGCACGCCTTTTCGGGTGAGAATCTGCAAAGTTCGCAATTTGTTTTTCGCGTTCATAACCGCGAATTCCTTGTTTATCACAGGGATGCCCATCATTTCAAATTGTTTGATCACAGTGCTCCGGAACATCATATTGCGTCCGGACGGATTCGCCTTTGTAATCAAAACTTTGATTTCCTTCAAATCATGATTTTTGATGAGAAGTCCGGGTTTTGTTCCAAACTTCATGTAGCATTCGTGATCATAAATTATTTCCAGTACATGACCCAGCTTTTCCGCTGAGTTTGTCATTAACTCCAAATTTTTTCTCGTAATTCCTCCCATTTTCTGCGGATGGGAAAAAACCAAAACATGAATTTTCATAAGCTAATTAAATATTTTTCTTAAACTTTTTTTAAATAATCCCACTAAGTACTTAATATCTTTGTCGTTTTTTTTCAAAATATTGTTTATCTCCAGCTGAATCGCGTAATCATCGCGGTCTTCATGCTTGTGAAACTGAACGGCTATTCTTTTTCCCCAGGCCGGATATTCAAATCCCACGCCGACAGACAAACCGTATTTCCGCTGCAACGGATCTTGCAAAAGCATTCTCAACTTCTTTAAATCGCTAATTCTGATGGTCGGAACGCCGGAACAATAATATTCGCTCTTTGAACTGCCGATAAAACGATTGTTGCCGTTTTTCGCGCGAAGCCCGATGCCGAGATCAAGAGCCAGTTTTTCATGCGCCATTCCATGAATATATATTGCGACCGCCTTTTCCTTTCCCGACTTTTCCCGAGCCAGCTCGCACAATTCAATGATGTCATCGAAAAATTGTTTCATTGCCGGCTTCTTGCTCTTCCACATGTATTTATCGTTCGTACCGCTCCATGATAATTTGTTGAAATCTTCTATGTAGTCCGGCTTGCGACCGGCTTTTGAATTGGTTGATTTGAAATATTTATTATTTACCACGACAGATGCATCCAATTCCATTGCCAGCAGTCGAGCGATATAACCTGTCTTCAAATCATCGCCCGCCGAATGCGGAGCAATCACGACAAATCGCGATTTACCCGCTTTCTTTTTCCCATATTCCGTTTCAATATATTTTTCTTTGTTCAAATCTTTTAACATATTTTTTTTCCATTCACAAAAAAGCATTTCCCGAAAAATCATCCAATGCGTTTTCCTCCTTGGCTGAGCCAAAGACTTAATAATCAATCAATTTTTTATATCGGAAGTTTTATAATTTAAGGTTGAAATGATTGGCCGCGCTTATCGCGATCGCCAGAGCGTCAGCCGCGTCATCCGGACGGGGAATGGTTTTCAATCCGAGAATCAGCTTTACCATTTGCTGGACTTGCGATTTGTCCGCATTGCCATAACCGGAAATCGCTTGCTTCACCTGCAGCGGAGTATATTCCACGATCGGAACATTTTCCAGAATGGCGGTGAGCAGAATAATTCCTCTCGCCTGCCCCACTTTTATCGCGGTTTTGGCATTGTTGCAAAAAAACAAACTTTCAATGGACACCAGATTCGGTTTGAATTTTTTTATTATTTTTTTCAATTCAATATGAAGTATTTTTATTCTGATTGAAAATTCTTCTTTTGCGCTCGTCTGAATAACGCCGCATTCGAGGCAAAACATTTTCGCCCCTTCAACTCTGATTATTCCATAACCGGTAATGCCATAGCCGGGATCGATGCCTAGAATTAATTTTGAACCGTTCATTTTGGTACGCGTTAAATCAACTTCCAAAAATTATTTCATATTCGCGTAAACATTGTTGACATCATCCTGAGATTCGAGAGTTTCCATCAGAGTTTCGATTTTTTCTCTGGTTTCTTCTGAAACGGCAACCGGTTCCTTTGCCACCCACTCCACTTCCGCGTACTCCGGATTCACTCCCTTTGCTTCCAGCGCTTTTTTCAATTTTTCAAAATCTTCAAACAAACAATACGCGGTCAAGCCGTTTTCTTCTTCCGCGACATCGGCCGCGCCCATGTCGATCAATTCCAACATCATTGTATCTTTGTCAGCCGACTGTTCGGAATTCAGATGAATAACGCCTTTGTGTTCGAACATCCATTTTACGGAATTTTGCGCGCCGATCGAACCGCCGGCTTTGGTCAAAATGGATTTGATTTCCGGCAAAGTGCGATTGCGATTGTCAGTGACGCCTTCGATAATGAGAGCGACTCCGCTCGAACCGAATCCTTCATAGATAAATTCCTCAATGGATTCGCCGCTCGATTCGCCGCTCCCCCTCTTTATCGCCCGTTCTATGTTTTCCTTTGGCATTCCCGCGGCTTTCGATTTGTCAACGGCAATGCGCAAAGAAAAATTCATATCAGGATCGCCGCCGCTTCTGGCAGCGACCGAAATATTTCTCGCCAGCTTTGTAAATAAATTCGACCGCTTTGAATCAGCCGCTTCTTTTTTGTTTTTTGTTGTCGCCCACTTGGAATGTCCGCTCATATTTTTTTCAATATAGCTACATTTGTTAACGCTTAAAATATAGCAAAAGTATAGGAAAAAATCAACCCCTGTTTTTCAGGGAACAAGGAGCACTAAGCAGGGAGCACTGGGCAGGGAGCACTAAGCAAGGAGCACTGGGCAGGGAGCACTAAGCAAGGAGCACTGGGCAGGGAGCACAATTTAAATCCTAAATCCTAAATT
>JAHIRY010000024.1 GCA_018818405.1 Patescibacteria group bacterium
ATTGCTTTTGATGAGAACTTATTTCTGATTACAGAGAAATTGCCGCTGAAATTATATTTATTATCGATAAAATCTTTTACGACCGAGATAAACTCCTCAGTACTTTCTACCAAAACGCCCGTACGATTCTGCAAAACAATATCATTGGGGCCTGAAATATTAAAAGCAATTACAGGCAGATCCAATGCCTGCGCTTCCAAAACAGTATTGGGACAGCCTTCCCAGAGGCTGGTGCTGATATACAAATCATTAGCGGCATAAATACTCGCGATTTCTTCTGTGGAAACTTGATTCAAATGGAAAATATTGGAAAAATTCTCTTTAAGCTTTATTATGAAACGGTCATCTCCCTTTCCGCCGATTATGTTCCACCTCACCATTCCCTCATATCCGCGCATATTCACAGCTTCAATAATTTCAGCCAATTTATCGATGCCTTTTTGCTCTGTCAATCGGCCGATCCACAATATGTTGAATTTTGTTCTATCAGAAGGAAAATCTACTGCCTCATGCTCCGAATTCCGCAAAAAATCTTCATCAAAAAAATTATATATTTTCACGATTTTTTCTCTAGGAAAAATATTTTCCAGTTTTTTCTGATCAAGCGAATTTTTTACCTGAAAAAGAGCTGCTTCCTTCGTCAAAAAACGATAAAAGCGTCCGATGTACAACAAATTGTGCAATTTCGCGCGCCAGGAATTTGCAATCGGATAATAGATAGGCGTGCCGCAGCAAAATATAATCGGCGGCAAATTGCCATAGCCTAAAATTAATTTTATTATCCCCGCCTCCAAAATTTCATTTTTCGAAAAGATCAAATCATATTTGGAAAGCTCTCGTTTCAACTGTGAAAACGATGAACAATTTATGTATTTTACAAGTTTCAACTGTTTTTTCAGATCGGATGAGTCGCCCTTCCTCCATTGGCTACAAGCTTTTTTATAAGAATAAAAATAGAAAAAAGATAATAAGAAATGCAATTTTATTGCCATTTTTTCGTCAAAGGCGACTATGGTAATTTCCAAATCAGGATGATACTCTCTCAGCTTCAAAGCTGTTTTTATGAAAAATTTTTCAAATCCGCCGCCATATTCCAAAAATAAAAAACTGAAAAATGCTACTTTCATCCGGTTTTACAACTATTAATTAAATTTACTATTATGTTCACTTGAACTCCCGCCAAATGAGATTTTCGAAACCAAATATCCTGCCGCGCCAGAGGAGAATTCGCAGGTTTTCATAAAAATACAGCCCAATCCGATAAGAGGATTCTCAAATAATTTTTTTTGGTTCTGAAAAAAATAATTTATAGCGGCTAAAAATACTGGATTGTTTTTTAAAATTATTGCTATTTGATTTTTCTTCCTTGTATGCATCCAGTTTTTTCGCATAATAATACTTTTTTTTGCATGTCTTCAACAAGCTGAGCCTAAGTTCATTGTGATATATATATTCCTTCACCGCTCTGATGCTGGAATTTCCGTATTTTGACGAGATTCTTTGGGGCAAATCAAAATCTTCCGTCCCTGTGTTGTTCTCATTGTAGCCTGCCATCTCCTCAAATGTTTGTCTGCGAAAAAATCTGGCCGCTTCCATCCAAGGAACTCCGACATAAAAACTTCGTTCCAATTTTTTGCACTGAGACCAAAATCCTTCGCCAAAGGATTCTTCCGGAATAATTAAACCTTTAATATCATCATTCTGACTGACTTTTTCAACGCAAGCGCTGACGACATTCGGAGACAAATGCATGTCAGAATCGATAATCAAAACAAAATCGCCGGCGCACATTTTCACGCCGAAATTTCTCTGAGCTGAACGCTCCGGTTCGCGGTTGAACACTTTTTCCGTATATTTTCCGGCGATTCCCTTTGTATTGTCCTTCGAATTATTATCAATAACAATCAATTCAATGTTTGCATAAGACTGATTTTTTATCGAATTCAAACAATCATCCAGAAATCCGGCTGAATTATAAGTTGGAATAATAACGGAGATCAACGGATTTTCAGCGTTCATAAGCGAATGAATATTTTTTAAATTTTACTGCCGCATCTTATTGATTTAATTTCTGCTTTTCGAGTTTGTAATAATTATCAGTGTCATAATAATTCGAATGGATTTTGTAGCAATTTCCGAATAAATTCGCCCAATTGGAATTTGGCCGAGGATTGTCCGCTTCATCCGCGCTTATTTCTCTGACCGAATATTTATTTGCCGGGATATGGCTGAAATCAATATTTTCCAGACGAAACAGAAAATCACGAACGGCGAATCCCGCTGTTTTGACATATGAAAAATCACGCATTCTCACGCTCAACAGAAAACAGAGAACCACTTTGAAAATGAAATGCAAAAATTGCTTTGGCCGGTAGCGAAATTTGATATCCGTTTCAAGAAAAACCAGGATCAATAAATTTCTCATAAAAAGGTACATACAGAAATTCTGCCAGTACTTGGGCTTAAATGTGATGTGATAATAAAAAACATCGCCGCAAATCAAAACTTTTCCGCAGCTTATAGCTTTTAATGTCAATGCATAATCATCAATCAAAAGGAAATAATTCGGATTTACCGGCGTTATTTTGTCCAAGATAGATGTTCTGGCAAAAAAATAATGGTACACGGATGCGCGCGTTGACAGTTTGTCAGTGGAAATTGAATTGTCCGTTTCAATTAATTTCGGCAAAACAACATCAATGTCCGCATTTTCTTTAAGACGCTGATGCATTCGGCTCAAACTGTCATTTCCCAATATAATTGAATCATTGTCCGAAAGTATAAAAAATTCATAACCATTTTGTCTGGCCAATTCCATTCCCAATGAAACAGCGCCGCAAACACCTGTATTTTCGCTTGACAGTACATAATTGATTTCCGGAAAATTTTTTTTCAGTGAGAGGTAATCTTCGCTCGCATTGTCGACTATCAGAATATCAAAATCAATTCCCGTTTGTTCTCTGAGAACCGGAATCAGACGGCTCGTTATTTCCGCTGAACAAAAAGTGGGAATGATAATGACAATATCTGATTTCTTCTCAATATCCGCTTTTACAATATAATCAAGAATGCTCATAAATTTATAATGTAAAAATATCGATAGCCGCGTTTATTATTGATGAAAATTGAATTTTTGGCAATCAAAACATTGTAAAACAGTTGCGACAGCCAAGTCGATTCATTGTTCCTCAAAAAAATTGTGCCCGCGATATGAATCAAATGGTAAAAAGGAGGAAGCTGATATACTTTTTCATAATTTAAATTATTGTCCGCCAAAAATTTTTCAATCAGCTTGTAAGAATCATACCGCTGTTTGCGCTGATGGTCAAAAAGCCAAAATGGCGGAGTATAACCGATGATTTTTCCGGGAAACCGGCTGAGCAAGCATAAATAATCAATAAATCTCGCGTATTTGCCGTTGGGAAATCCCAATATCACATATTTTCTCGCCACTCGCGTCGATTCTTTCAGCAAATTTTCCAGAGTTTCATCATCATTCAAATGTTCCACTGTGTCCAGCGTGAATATCAAATCAAACTTTTTTTCAGAGAAAGGCAATTTATCTTTAATATTGTATTGTATTGTTTTTTCGGGAAGAACAAAATTTTTCTCATTGTCATAATAATATCCGAAATCATCGGCACCCAGATAATCCAGCGCAAGATCTTCAAAATAAAAATTTCCGCCCCGGTGACCGCTGCCGAGCTCGAGACAATTTTCAATTCCGTGCTCCGAAATAAATTTGCGAACAAAGCCGTACCGCGCATCTTCATCGAAACTGATTGTTTTTTTCAGTAAATCGTTCATAAATTAATTTTTCTTTTTATTTTACATCGGAGCAAAATTTCGTCAGCGGTTTCCAGCGCCGAGGCGACGGTTTGATCCATGTTGAAATATTTATATTGCCCGAGCCGTCCGGCAAACCAAACATTTTTTAAATTTTTAGCTTCTTTTTCATATCGCCCGTAAATATTGTGATTGGTATCATTGGGAATGGGATAACTGGGTTCGCCTCCTTCAATCGGATATTCCCGCGCAATGACTGTTTTTTCGTTTTTTTCGCCGGTGGCGTGCTTGATTTCCGTTATTCTGGTGAATTCATATTCATTCGGATAATTTATCAGGCAATATTCTTGAAAAAATTCCCGATCCAGCGTCTCGAATTGAAAATCCAAACTGCGATACGGCAAACGGCCGAACTTAAATCCGAAAAATTCATCGATCGGCCCGGTATAAACCATTTTTTCGAATGAAATTTTCTTCACGATATTTTCAAAATTTTCATTCAACTTCACATCAACATTTTTCAGCATTGATTCAAACATCTTCGCGTATCCGTTCAGGGGCATTGCCTGATACTTGTCAGTGAAATACCTGTCATCCGTATTTGTTCGAATCGGAATTCTGGCGGTGACGGAAGCATCCAGATTTTCCGGATCGGTTTTCCATTGTTTGATCGTATAATTTTTGAAAAACGCGTCATATATTTCTCTGCCGATAGTGGAGAGCACTTGCTGTTTCGCATTTTTCACAATTGAAATTTTTTCTTTTTTCAATTCTATGAATCGAGCCGCTTCATCCTCGGTTCGAAGATTGATTTTGAAAAATTTATTCAAAGTATCGCGATTGATCGGCAATGGATACAGTTCATTTCCAAGACTGGCGGCAACCCGCAGTTCATACGGCCGCCATTCGGTAAATCGAGACAAATATTCATAAACCTTTTTATCATCGGTATGAAAAAGATGCGGACCGTATTTGTGGACGGTCAGACCGTCATCATTGCGAAAATCATAGCAATTTCCGCCGATATGATCGCGTTTATCGATTACCAAAACTTTTTCGCCCTGAGAACTCAATCTTTCCGCTATAACCGAGCCGGCCAAGCCGCAACCGACGATCAACGAATCATATTTCATAATTTTATTTTTGAATACAAATTATGCTGGTTATAAATACGGTAAAACTCTTGAGACTTTAAATGAAAATTTTCAATGTCAAACATTTTCAAGTCTCTCTTGATATTATTATAATCCAATTCGCTGTAGACAACGCCAAGACAATTCTCTTTTACGTGTCCGGCGATTTCCGGCAATGATGACATCAAAACCGGCAATCCGCAGGCAATATACTCTGAAACCTTTAATGGCGAACAATAATATGTCCATTTTGAATGTAGATTGTATGGAGCCAAACCAACGCCATCAAATTTTTTCATGTAATCAATGACAAATCCGTGATCTTTTTTAAAATAGGTTTCGATTTTTATATTTTTTGCGCGGCAAAGATTTACAACGCGATCCCAATCATCGCCATAACCGATTAAAACCAACTTTTTTATTAACGGATGAATCGTTTCCACCAATTCATACAAACCATGCTCTCTTGTCACGGAACCGGCGAAAATAAAATTATCTTTGCGCAACTCTTTGTCTTGAAATTCTTCTTTTTCCAATAAAACCCCGTTCGGAACAATGATGGATTTTTCTTTCTTTAGACCGAAATTAAATCGCTTCTCCTCTGCTCTTTTTGTATTGGAAATTACCAGATCGGCATATCGGCAACAAATAAATTCCACCCCATAATAAATTTTGTCCAGCAACAAATTGTTGAATCGGTCTTCGGAAAAATCACTGCCGAAATATATAATCTTTTCTATTCTTTTCCTGAATATCTTCCTCAAAAATATGCCGGCTAAAACATCAAAATTATTGGCTCCGATGAAAATTGTAAAATCGATTTTCAAAGAAAACCTAACAGAAACAAAAAAATCTATAAATAAATTTAAAATACCTAACGAATTTGATCTTTTTATTTTTATGGTTTCGTTTTGATTGTAGAAAACAGTGGCTCTTCCCCGATAATTATCAAGCGGATGTTCCACTATTGATACACTGCAGTCATTTTTTTTCAAATATTTTCGATAATAGTCGATCGGGCCTTGTATCTCGGAAGAATGACTAATTATAAATATGCGTTTCACATTTTCTAATTTTAAAAGTTATGAAATGGCTGTGGATTCTGTCAAAACTGCCGAATATTGCAGGGAATGGGAAATACCCGGCGCCTTTAATATTTTCGACTTGAAATCCAAATGCTTCAAAATATTCTTTCAGACCGCGGATGTTATAAATCCGAACATGCTGCCATGATTCCAGCTCCAGTTTATCATCTCGATGAAGAGAAAACGGATTGCCGATTCCCATTTTCTTCCCGGAAAAATTTGTCAGCGAAAAAATTTGCCAGCCAACAACACTGGCAAAAATATTGCACCAACTGCTGGCATTTTCAGTGCTTATTATAGCAAAACCTTTTGGCTTTATGACTCTATGTATTTCTGAAAGAAAATTATCGGAATTATAGATATGTTCAATTACTTGATTCGCATGAACAACATCAAAAAAATCATCGGGGAAATCAAATTTTTCGTTTAAGTTTATCTTTTTGATTTTTACTCCATTTTGTTCAGAAAGTTTTATTCTGGCATCAACGGTTTCCGCTCCGTAAACATTTTTTGTACCGATTTTATCTGCCAGTTTCATTGTCAACACGCCATCATCGCACCCCAAATCCAAAAATTTCGCATCACTGTTATTTTCCAGAAGATGAAAAATATTTTCATGGTTTAGTTGTACTGCTTTTTCGAATAATCTATGCAAATATTTTTTCATATCTTTCTCAATTTCATATAAATGTGCGCAAAACCGTTTGAGGAAAATTCTTCATCTTCTTTTTTATCCAAAAAATCGCTGAACAATGTATTTCTTCTGAATACCCATTTCGAAATATACAAATCAATAATTGAAACCAATGACCACCATCGCCCCCCGATCTTTATTTCCAGAATTTGGAACTCGGAATCTTTGGCGAATTCACTCAGATTTTCAAGAGAATAATGCCGGTGCCCGATCAGCCACCAGGCCGGATCCAGAATATTGGTGAAAAAAGATTTGTGCGGCGTGGATAAATAAAAACACCCTCCTAATTTTAAAACTCTGCTCGCTTCCCTAAACATGTGCAATTCTGTATTTTTTGGAATATGTTCGATAACGTCCCATGAAACGATGGTATCAAAAGAATTATTGGGAAATGGCAACCTTGAGGATTTTCCTATTTTTAATCTCAAACGCTCATCCTTTATATTATTTCTAATTGTTTGCAAATCATTTTCGGATATTTCAATCGCCGCCATTTTTTTCACGCCTCTATCCAGAAAATTCATTTCACACCAGCCATGGCCACAGCCAATATCAAGAATATCTTTGTTTTTTAAATCATAATCATCAACAAAATTTACGCTCGCGAGCAATCTGCCGTGAAGTTTTTTACTCGGTTTTTCCTCCAATATATTTTTCATCAATCTGAAAATTATTGATTAGAGCGCTGATCCGACGCCCAGCTCGCTTTATATTTTTCCAGCCATTCTTCCAATTCAACGGTCGGATTCCAGCCGAGCAACTTTTTTGCCAGAGAATTGTCCGCCAGAGTCGCCCGGGGTTCAACTCGCGGAGGAAGGTTGATTGTCGGTCCGCCAATCATTTTTGCAATTTCATTGACGCTGAAATTTTTTCCTTGTCCGATGTTTATCGCTTCTCCCTTTCCGACATTATCGCTTTGCGCTGATAATATATTGGCCATAACAACATCTCCGACATAAATAAAATCGCGCCGCTGTTCGCCGTCGCCGACAATGGTCATGGGTTCTCCGCTGAGCCGTTGATTCTTGAAGATTTCCAATACCAATGCATACGCGCCTTCACTCGTCTGCCCCTCGCCGAAAACATTGAAATAGCGCAATGAAACCGTCGGCAAATTATAAAGATGACTAAACAAACGGCAATATAATTCGCCCATGTACTTTTGCATTCCATACGGGCTGGAAGGATTTGCCGGAGAATTTTCCGTTGTCGGCAATTCCAGCTGATCGCCGTAAACAGCGGAAGACGATGTGTAAACTACTTTTTTTACGCCCGCGTCGCGAGACGCAACCAGAACATTGAGCGTTCCGTCCAGATTAATTCCATTCGCTTCAATCGGATTTTTTATAGACGGCTGAACGCGAGGAAAGGCGGCCAGGTGAAATACGAAATCAACATCTTTGAATATTGATTTTATTTTTTCAAAATCCCGAATATCTTCCTCGTAAAATTGCGCTTGCGGATTTATATTTTCACGGCGGCCTGATGATAAATTGTCAATCACAATAACTTCATCGCCCCTGCGAATCAGCTCATTTACCAAATTCGAACCGATGAATCCGGCTCCGCCAGTGACAATTGTTCTCATATGTTTGAATCTCTCAGTAATTTTAGAAAATCATGATAACTTTTTTCAAAATTAATCTCTCGGCTCCAGCGCCACGCGTTTGTCTTCAGTTTATCATATTTCAATTTATTTTCACACAAGGAAACAATGCTTTTCTCCAAAGAATCCGGATTGTTCGATTTTGCGATCAAGCCGGTTTCATTGTGTCTCACGCTGTCGCGCAGTCCGTCGACATTGTAAACAATCGCCGGAGTTCCCTGACTGTTCGCCTCGGTGACTACCAATCCCCAACCTTCTTTTACGGATGTACAACACAACACATGAGATTTGCGCAAAAGTTTTATTTTTTCTTCGCAACTTACTTTGCCGAGATATTGAATGGATTTTCCGTAATCGGAATTTTTGATTTTTCTCAAAACTTTTTTTCCGTAGCGGCAGTTCGCGTCCCCTGCAAGAATCAGCCTCAATTCCGGAATTTGTTTCTTGGCTATTTCAAACGCGGAAACAATATGCGCTGTCCGTTTCATTGATCGAACGGAACCGAGACTAAGGATCGTAAATTCGCTGAACTTTTCAATATTATCCAATGTTTCCGGCGGTTTGATTTCAATTCCTTCGGAAATAATGCTGATGTTTTTTTCCGCAAATCCGAATTTCATCAGATCGCGCTTTGTGCTGTTTGAAACGGTGATGACTTTTCGATCATTCAGAAGCAGCAAATAAATCGGTTCGATCAAATATCCGATGAGATTCAAGGGAAAAAACATTTGGAAAAACCAAATTTCACGGCAGAGCTGATGAACGAACAAAACATTTTTTTCTTTCACAAAAAATTTGCAGAAAAAAGGAATCGTATTCATTTCATCAATAACCAAATCAGGCCAGCCTTGAAATTTTTCTTTGTAGAGGCGAAACGCTTTCCAATAAATTGTCCATTTATTTCCCGGCCGAAAAATTTTATATCCGTTTTTTGTTTCTTCTTTTTCACCGCCCGAAAAATTCGCGACAACAAAAATAATTTCAATTCCGTCTCCCGCCAATCGCCGCGCCAATTCTTCATTGACTACTTCCGCTCCGCCGGCTGACGGATTTTCCCGGTCTTTCCAGGTAAACCATAATATTTTTTTTATTTCCGCCATTTGTTTATTTTATTTTCCAATGCCTTTATAGATAAATCCATACCGCTTCAATTTAATTTCATCAAGAATGTTTCTTCCATCCAATATCAAATTGCCTTGCATTGAACTTTTTATCAATTCAAAGTCGAGATCAATAAATTGAGGCCAATCCGTAACAATCATCAGTGCGGATGCATCTTTCACTACAGAATATGGATCACTAAAATAACCAATATTCGGAAAAATTTTTTTAAAATTTTCCATTGCCACAGGATCATGTACCTGTATTACCGCATTTTCAGACAACAACTTTTCGATAATTACTTGTGCCGGGGAAAAACGGATATCATCAGTATTAGGTTTGAATGCCAGCCCCCAAATCGCAATTTTCTTTCCATTCAAATCCGGCAGACTTTGTTTTAATTTATGAAAAAGGGAAATTTTCATTTTTTCATTTACATGTTCTACTTCTTCCAAAATATTAAACCTAACACCATGCTGCTGACCGATTTTAATCAAGGCGTTTACATCCTTTGGAAAACAAGAACCCCCATAACCGCAACCGGCATATAAAAATGCTTGTTTTCCGATTCTTTTATCGAGCATCATGCCCTCGGCCACACTGGTAATATCAGCTCCGGCGCTTTCGCAAATGCCGGCAATGCTATTTATAAATGAAATACTGGTTGCCAAAAACGCATTGGAAGCATACTTAATCATTTCAGCGCTTTTCGTATCTGTAATAAGAATTTGGCTGTTAAAATTCCTAAATACTTCTAGGATTACTTTTTTTGCCCGGTCGCTGTCGTCAATGCCAATTACAATTCTATCAGGGCTTAAAAAATCTTTTACCGCCGAACCTTCCCTCAAAAATTCCGGATTTGATATGACATCAAAAAATCCATCGTAATATTGTTTAATTATTTCTGAAATTTCTCGAGCAGTTCCGATTGGAACAGTACTTTTATTTACGATTACCGAATAATGGCTCAAATTTTTCCCGATCGCATGCGCAGCAGAAAATACTTGACTTATATCCGCCTCACCATTTTCTTTTGTCGGAGTACCGACAGCAATAAATACAATTGACGCGTCTGCCAGAATTTCTTCCAAATTGCAGCTAAACTGCAAACGTCCAAGTTTGAAATTGCTTAAAACCAATTCCGACAATATAGGCTCATAAATCGGAATGATTCCGCGATTAAGATTGTTTATTTTTTCTTCATCAATATCAATACAAGCAACATCATGACCGATATCAGCCAAGCATGCGCCTGTAACTAGTCCCACATATCCAGTTCCTATCACAATAATTTTCATATTTTATCCTTGAAATACTCAATTGTTTTTTGCAAACCTTGTTCCAGCTGAATTCGCGGTTGCCAGCCCAGCATTTCACGCGCCAGAGAAATTTCGGGACATCGCTGTTTCGGATCATCAGACGGCAAATCCTTGTAAATCAATCGGCTCTTCGAACCGGTCATCCCAATCGTTTTTTCCGCCAATTGCAAAATGGTGAATTCATTGGGATTTCCCAAATTAACCGGTCCGATGAAATTAACTTTGTTGTTCATCATGCGGATCATTCCTTCAATCAAATCATCAATATATTGAAATGATCTTGACTGCGTTCCTTTGCCGAAAATCGTTATGTCCTCGTTTTTCAGCGCCTGCACAATAAAATTGGACACGACCCGGCCGTCATTGATTTGCATTGCCGGTCCGTAAGTGTTGAAAATTCTAATGATGCGAATGTCAACTTTGTTCTGGCGATGATAATCCATGAACAATGATTCAGCCGCTCTTTTTCCTTCATCATAGCAAGAACGCAAACCGTTCGGATTTACATTGCCCCAATAATATTCGCGCTGAGGATGAATCGCCGGATCGCCGTAAACTTCGGAAGTTGAGGCTTGCAAAATTCGCGCTTTCACCCGCTTTGCCAATCCAAGCATATTCAGAGAACCGATGACTGAAGCTTTCATTGTTTTTATCGGATTGTATTGATAATGAATCGGCGATGCCGGGCAAGCCAAATTGTAAATCTGATCAACCTCCAGAAAAATCGGCAGACAAATATCATGCCGGATCATCTCGAAATTATGATTTCCCAATAAATCTTTTATATTTTCTTTTGAGCCGGTAAAAAAATTATCCAGACACAAAACTTCATTTCCCTCGGACAAAAGTCTTTTGCACAGATGCGATCCGATGAATCCGGCGCCTCCGGTAACAAGAATTCTCATAATTTTTTTGTTATTTTTCAAAATTAATTTTTCTGGAAACAATATACAATGGACGATTGGAAACTTCCTGATGAATTTTCGCGATATAGAGCGCGATCACGCCGAGACAACTCAACACAATGCCGATGAGAAATAAATTAAAAACCATGAGGATCGCCGTGCCGGAAAAACCGAAATTGAACGGATCATGAAAAAAATATTTATCAATAATTATAAACATTCCGATAATCGCGGAAATAAAAGTAATTGCCATTCCCAAATAACCGGCCAATTTCAACGGAAGCAGACTGTTGGCCACAAAACTGGACATTGCCAGTTTTATCAATTCCAATTTGCCGTATCTTGGCCGGCCGTACTGCCGAGGAGGCGCGGAAAAATTAATGAATTCCCTTTTAAATCCGAGCCAAGCGATGAGTCCGCGAGCCATGCGGTTGCGCTCTGTAAGTTTTGCGAATTCATCAATAACTTTTCGGTCAATCAAACGAAAATCAGTGGAAAACGGAACCAATTTGGTTTCGCCGATCCAATTTGAAATTTGATAAAAAAAATACGAGCCCAGACGCTTGAACAAATCATCGCTCGAGTCTTTAGCTCGCACGCCGATGACAACTTCAGCGCCGTTTTCCCATTTTTCGATAAATTCGGGAATCAATTCCGGCGGATGCTGAAGATCGGCGTCGAGCATAATGGCCGCGTCGCCCGAAGAATGATGAATGCCGGCTGAAATCGCCACTTCTTTTCCGAAATTTCTGGAAAATTCCAAGTATTTTATTTTTTTGTTTGCATTCATCATTTCCTCGATCGCGAATCCGCTCAAATCAGTACTGCCGTCATTGATGAAAATTATTTCATAGTCGCATTTATTGCAAAGCCCGCCGCAAACATCGACCAGCTTTCGGCTGATAATCGGAAGATTTTCCGCTTCATTGTAGAATGGAACTATTATTGAAATTTTCTTTAGCCAGATTTCTTGATTTTCCGTTTGTTCGTTCATATGGACAATTTTTCTTTTTGCAAAACAGTTGTCTTCTTCATTAAATATGTCATTGCCATTATAACAAAATAAATGAAATTAGACAGCAGAATGCAATTTACGATTTGTTGAATGTCGGAGTGGAACAAAGCAATCGCAACGATTTGAAAAATCGTCACAAATGTCATCGGATACAAATAACTTTTTGTATTCAATGCCATGTAATAATTCAAAAATGCCTGTCCCAGCACGCCGAACAGCATTGCCAGACTGAACAAACCGAGATATGGCGCTATTGCCAAATAAGCTGAACCGAAAAAGATTTTTACGATCAATTCAGGGAAAAGGCTGAAAACAATGGCGACCGCTCCGGAAGTTGAACCGACAAGCAACAGTGAAATTTTCAAAAACAGTTTTTCCCGTCCGTCGCCATTGACTTGCGCAGTTGAAACCTTTGGGAAAATAATCGTAAAAAACGAACCGGAACAAAAAATCACGATTTTCCCCAGCACGGACAGCGCGGCGTATTTTCCGGCCAGATCGGGAACAAGATAATGCTTTGCCAGAATCACATCAATATTGGTAAAGAAAATCATTATCAATGTTGTCCAAAACATTATTCCCGCGTAATTGGATATTTCTTTTCGCTTTAGCAGATTTTCCACTTTTTCTCCGAGCAATTTCTTCATTTCCAGGAACGGTTTTATTTTACGCAATCCGTAAGCGGTTGACAGGAAGCCGGCAATGACAAAGGCGGCCACAACGCCGGAAACGGAATAACCCGACAAAACGAATATAATCGCCAAAAGCAATTTTGCGGCTGAAGCGATAATGTTCGCTATTGAAAACGGAACAAATTTCAAGAGCCCCTGAAGCATGCCCTGACTGACGGAAAAAACAAGAGCCAGCGGCAAAATTAGAACAAAAATATAAAACGGCAATCTTTCAATGTGCAAATATGATGAAATCAGCGGAATTAAAACCAAAAAAGCCAAGACTAAAATCAAACTTAAGAAAATGCTCCAACGCATTATGGCTGAAAGCAATTGTTTGATTTTTTCTTTTTCATTTTTCGCATGGAACGCGGCAACATATCTGGCCATTATTTTCATGATTGCGGCTGAAGGAACACTGACAATAACCGCCAGACCCATGAGCGCGGCCACTTCGCCGAATTTTTCCGGCGAAAGCATGCGTCCCATGGTTAAATTGAAAAGATAATTCAAAAAATTTACCAAAAAAGAACCGATCAAAACAACTGAGCCGGTTTTCACAAAATTGTGCCGCAAAATCTTTAATATTTTTTCACCCATTTTTTTAATTTAATCTTAGCCGTGATTAACGCTTAAAATAAAACGATTAGGTGTATTATATCAAGAAAACCGGAATAAAAATAGCCGGGACGCGTTGCGTCCGGCTGAAGTCCGACGGCTAATTGCCTTCGTAAATGTCAATATCTTCCGGTTGACAGCTATTCAGATTTGCGAGAACTTTTCTGGCTATTTCCATTGTGACCGATTCTTTCACATAAACAACGATCCACTTGCCGCTTACTTTCAATTTCACGGGCGCGGAAAATTCATCACTCAAGGGAATTTTTTCCGGCGCTGTTCTAATTGTTACCATTGGCAATTCCGTATTTTCCGGCCAAAAATCTTCCCATTCTTTCGAAAAAGAATGCAGTCTTATCTTATAACGAATCATCTGATCTGCCCTCCTTTTTCCGATAGTTGATATTTTTCAAAAAACACTGTTTCGTTTTCGTTAAATCCCCCCTTATTTGCCCAGAGCTTTGATTCGTTCATTTTCCGTCAGATATTGTTTTCTGATGCGCAGGCTCTTTGGAGTAATTTCCATATATTCGTCACCTGCCATTATTTCAAGACCGCGCTCCAGCGTAATTTCAAGCGGAGGCGTGAGATGAATCGCTTCGTCCGCGCCGCTGGCTCGCATATTGGTCAAATTTTTTCCTTTTGTCGGATTGACAGTCATATCATCGCCTCGGCTGACATTTCCTATTACCATTCCTTCATAAACCTCTGTTCCCGGACCAACATAAAGAGTTCCTCTCAACTGTAAATTGTCGAGGGAAAATGCCACAACAGTTCCCTTTGCCATGGAAATCATTGAACCGACTTCTCTCTTTTCAATTTCCCCGACAAACGGTTTGAATCCGATCACTCGCTGGCACAAAATTCCTTCGCCGCGAGTATCCATGACAAATTGTCCGCGATAACCGAGCAAGCCGCGCGTCGGAATTTCAAAAATCAACCGAGTGTGGCTGTTCTCCGGTTTCATCATTGTCATTGTTCCTTTTCTTTTTGAAATTTTTTCAACAATCGTGCCGACAAATTCGGTCGGTATGTCAATCGTCAATTCTTCAAACGGTTCCAGCTTTTGTCCGTTTTCTTCTTTGATAATTACGGTCGGCTGGGAAATTTGCAGTTCATAACCTTCTCTTCGCATATTTTCCAGGAGAATGGCCAAATGCATTTCTCCGCGTCCGTAAACTCGATAACGGTCAATCGCGGAAAAATCGATTTTCAATCCAACATTCACTTCCAATTCTTTTTCCAATCGCTCCTTGATTTGTCTGGTTGTCACATATTTTCCTTCTCTTCCGGCAAAAGGAGAATTGTTCACAAGAAAATCCATGGAAATGGTCGGCTCGTCAACTGAAATTGCCGGCAATGCTTCCTGCGAATCATTCTGACAAAGCGTCTCTCCGATATAAATATCGGGAATTCCGGCAATCATGACAATGTCGCCGGAAACAGCTTCTTTGACTTCTTTTTTATTGAATCCTTCAAATGTAAATATTTTTGTAATATTGGCGGAACGGATTTCATTGTTCGCGGTTTTCACGAAAACCTTGCTCGCGCTTTTCATTGTTCCTTCATAAACGCGACCGATGGCCATTCTGCCCAGATAATTATCATAAGCCAGATTGAACGGCTGAAATCTGAACGGCACAGCCAATTCAGCATTCGCGACCGGAACTTTTTCCAGAATAACATCCAGCAATGGAGTCAAATCAGTTGATTCATCTTCCAAATGGCTCTTTGCAATTCCGGCGCGTCCGTTCGCGTAAATTGTTGTAAAATCCATTTGTTCATCAGTGGCGCCCAAATCCATGAACAATTCCAATACAGCTTCTTCGACTTCATGAGGCCGAGCAGCCGGCTTGTCGATCTTGTTGATCACGACAATCGGGCGAAGGCCCAATTCCAATGATTTTTTCAAAACGAATTTTGTCTGAGGCATCGGACCTTCCTGAGCGTCAACGATCAGCAAAACCGAATCAATGGAACGCAAAACGCGCTCGACCTCGGAACCGAAATCAGCGTGGCCCGGAGTGTCCACTATATTTATCTTTGTGTCTTTGTAAAACACTGAAGCGTTTTTCGAATAAATTGTGATGCCGCGCTCGAGTTCCAATGCGTTTGAATCCATGCTGACATTGGCGTCTGTCACCATGCCGGTCTGACGCATCAGCATATCAGTCAAAGTTGTCTTCCCATGATCCACATGAGCGATGATGGCAATATTACGAATTTCCATAAATTTAGATAATAAATAACGAGGTTAAGTATATCAGATTTATAATTTTTGTCAATTCCGACAATTCAATGCGCTAAATAAGGCTAAACTCAATTCAAAAAGATTAAAATAAAAAAACGAGCACAGCGCAAATGCTCGAAATTTTTTCTCTTATTTCAATTCAAGCAAATAAACCGAACCGTCGGTAAAAAACATGTCGCCGACAAAATTTTTTCCCAAAAAAGGCTCGACTAATTTTTCTTTTTTCGAATCAACGATTTCATTTGCCGCGGACAAATCGTTGAACAGCAAATCTCGGTCGCCATCAATATTCGGATCTATCCGATGAACAAGCGCCCATTTTATTCCCACATCCAGACTGACTGTGCCGACATAAATACTTTTTCCGTCCCGCGTTCGCAGATTGGTCTTCCAAAATCTGGCGTGATGCCGCGAACGAACGGAATCAGCCGCTGTTGATTTTTCAAATCCGAAATCATGAACTTCCGCGTTCCAAAATGAAGGCGTCATTGGCGCTGAATCATAACTTTTGTTCAAAAGCGCCGCATAACCCATATCAACAGCCGTGGAAAAATTTATGGGCGCTGCCGCTTGCCAGCCGGCTGATTCAAAATCCCTGACCAAACTTTCATCATCTCTCGCAGACAAAACAATGCTGATGGGTTCTTGCGAAATGCCTGTCAATGTTTCAGTATACTTCGGCAATTTGAACCGCTCAAAAATATCTTGCGACAAATAATCGATTTGCTTTACATTCGCCTGTCCCAAAATATTATATTCAGGCTGATAGAGGCTGATCTGAAAAACGAAAAAGATCAGGAAAATTATCACCAAGCAGACAGACCGAATTTTCGCTTTGCGGCTGAGATGAATCGCCGTGGCTTCGCCGCGGCGGAAATAATGGTATTTCAAAATCATTATGCCGATAATAAACCAGCACAAACCCAGCAGATAACCGCCCCAGACATCAGTGAAAAAATGAACGCCCAAATACAGCCGGCTAAATCCGATTAACAATGATAAAATCAAAAAGGAAAAAAATATATTCAATTTAACTTTCCATTTTTTTGCATTTGCGATAAAAAAATACGCGATAAAACCGTAAAGAGCGATGGAAGTCAGCGCGTGAGCGCTCGGGAAAGCGGATGATTTTTCAATGTAAAAAGCCACATCCGGCCGCGGCCGATCAATCCAAAGTTTGATCAAAAAATTCGCCGCCTCACTGCCGATAATTGTAACGCCAAACGGCAAAAGGTATTCCTTCTTTTTCCAAATAACCAAAATCGCGCAAAAAACGATTGTCGCGGGAACAACCATGATCACAGAACCGAGCAAAGTAATGGAAAGGAATAATTTCGTTAAAATAACATTTCTGAATGAGAACAATAAACTGGCGATGTGAATGTCAGTGTCTTTGATAATTTGCGTATTCATGACATCGAAAAGTACGCCGGCAAATGAAATCGCGAAATAAATCAAAGCGATTGACAGCAAAGTCAGAGTTAATCCGGAAAAATTTTTTCTGCTCAGTCGATGTTTGACAAAAGTGAAAAAGCGCGGATGCTTGTTCAAAATCCTCCGAACATCTTCATTGCGGATAAATCCGTCGAGCATTGAGAAAAAAACCGATTTCAAAAAGGCAAACCATTTTTTCCCGTACTTGATCAGAAAAAATTTGATCAAAAGTATAATGCTCAAAATCGCGCCGAAAATAATCAGCAAAAATTCCAATCGGCCGTCGCCAAACCACGCCAGTATTTTCATATTTAATAAATTTAAAACAAAAAATTCATTCCACCTATAAACTCTTGATAAATTATAACTCAAAAAAGTTGAATTTTCAATTAAAAAGAAAACGGATTCGTCTTTTCAAAGTCAGGAACAAATGTTTCACTGCTCCCCCGCTCCTGAACCCAGCCATTGTTCAATCCCGATTCCGATTGTTTATCAAAAACTTTTTCAAAATCAGATTCATCCAAAGTTTTGTTTATTTCCGAAAAATCTCCGGCATTGAAAACCGGAAAATATTGATTCATCAGACTGACATGAATTTCTTTGTCAATATTTGAAATGATTTGCAAAGCTTTAAAACTGTTTTCCAAATTATCAGGCAATACCAAATGGCGGACGATGATTCCGGTTTTCGCGATTCCATTTTCATCGAGTTGAAGATTTCCCTTTTGCCGAAACATTTCTCGTAGCGCTGACTCGGCAACCGCCGGATAATTTTTCACTTGCGAATATTTTTCCGCGATTTTTTCATCGCCGTATTTAAAATCCGGCAGATAAATATCAACAACATCTTCAATTTGCTGCAACATTTCCACGCTTTCAAACGCGTTTGAATTCCAGACAATCGGCAGATTCAATCCTTTTTCACGCGCCAATAAAATTGATTGCCTTATTAACTGCCACCAAATCGTCGGCGTCACCAAATCAATGCAAACCGCGCCGGCGCGCTGTAATTCCAACATTATTTCCGACAATTCTTCAACCGAAAAATATTTTCCCAGCGAATTCTGCGAAATCTGAAAATTCTGGCAAAAAACGCAATGCAAATTACAGCCGCTGAAAAATATCGCGCCCGCGCCTTGATTTTCACTTCCTGAAATCGGCGGTTCTTCGCCGAAATGTTTTCCAAACCAAGCGATTTTAATTTTTTCATTCATAAAAGAAAAGCAGACCCGATGCAGGCCTGCGATAAATTTCACACCTCGGAACTGGCAAAGCCTTCTTCCATATTGAACGGCTCAACGAAACATTCAACAAAATCATTGGGGGAAAATTGCTTTATCACCGCCACAATCGCTCGCGCCATCATACTCCGAACTTCCGGAGTTCTCTCCGCTCGAGCAAACAAACCGCGGACAAAAACGATTTTCTCAAAAAGAAACGGCGGTCTCGCGTATTCAGCCGGAAAAATACAGGAAATTTGATTTTCCGAAAGCTTCAATTCTTCGATATTCGCGATGTTTTCTCGCAGTTTTTTCCGCAATTCGGGAATGTCCAGTTCCTCCCCTTCCCTAATTCCGTATACAATGATAACCGGCATGGCTGGCCTCCTTGTTCAAAGCGGTTGCGCGGCAAAACTCATTCATTGACTCGCTCGCAGTATTCTCCGTTGGTTGTATTTACCAGCAATGTGTCGTTTTCCTTGATAAACATGGGCGCGCGGATTTTCAGACCGTTTTCCAGAGTCACTTCTTTCATTACTTTTCCGCTGGCTGTGTCGCCTTTTACGGCCGGCGGCGCTTCTATCACTTTGTACTGAATTTTTCTCGGCAATTCGATCGCCACCACCGATCCATTGTAAATAATCGCGTCAACATCAATTCCTTCTTTTAAATATTTCGCGTCATCTCCCAGATCTTCTTCGCTCAGATCAAACATTTCATAAGTTTCCTGATTCATAAAAGAATACATGGCGCCGCTCTTGTACAAGTACTGCACTTTTTGGCGGCTGACTTCAACAATATCAATGTTTTCTCCGCTTTTGTATGTCACTTCAACGGTTTTTCCGCTGGTGATGCTTTTCATTTTTGTTCTGGCGAATGCTGAACCTTTGCCCGGATTGACAAATTCCATTCCCTTTACCACATACAAATCATTTTGATGTTTTATAACCGCGCCCTTTTTCAAGTCTGATGTGCTTGCCATATTCTTTTCTTATTAAATTAAAATAATTTTGACATTGGTAATGTTATCACATTGTCGATTTCTTGGCAACCGGTGAACAGCATTGCCATTCGATCAATGCCGAGCGCGATTCCCGCGGATTCCGGCATTCCGGCTCGCAACGCGCCAATGAATTCTTGATCAATATCATAAACATCTTTTCCTGTTTTCTCCCGAAAATTCCGTTCTTCCCGCAATCTTGATTCCTGTTCATCCGCGTCTGTCAGCTCGGAAAAAGCGTTTGCCAATTCCAGTCCGTTGAAATAAACTTCAAACCGTTCCGCGTAGCGGCTGTCTTTTTCCAACAGTTTCGCGAGCGAAGCCATTTGCGCGGGATATTCATGAACAATCAGAGGAACATCAATTCCCAATTTCGATTCGATTTCATTCAGAAAAATGCGATAAAACAATTCCTCATAACTTTCTTCTTTGGAAACATTGTATTTTTTTCCCACGCACAGTTCGAACATTTTTTCTTGAGTAAGAAAATCATCCAGATTGATTTGCAAAAATTCATGCCACAAACTTTTCATTGTTTTTCGCTGCCATTGTTTTTTTATTTTCGCCAAATTAATTTTATCAATTCCATTGTGTCCCTCTGTTTTTTCCGCAATGAAATGAAACAGATTTTCCGCGTCATTCATAATATCAACATAATTTTTCCCGACGCGATACCATTCCATCATGGTAAATTCCGGATTGTGCGATCCGCCGAAACTTTCGCGGTCGCGAAAACATTTTCCCAGATAAAAAATATTTTCAAATCCGGCTGCCAGCATTTTTTTCATCGCATATTCGGGCGAAGTGTGAAGGAATCCGCTGAATTCAACAATTTTTTCATTGTGAATATTTATTTTCATGGGAACGATATTCGGTTCTTGACCGGGAACATTCACAATCAACGGAGTTTCCACTTCAGTAAAATTTTCTTTCCAAAAAAATTCCCGAACCAGCCGGAGAATGAAAAACCTTGTTTCCAATAATTCTTTGTTCGTTTGGATGTGCGTCAGATGGTTCATGTTTTTTTTAAAGCGAGTTAAGCGAGAAAGCGAGACAAGCGAATGCGTAGAGGCGGGTTGCACCCGCCTAATTTTTTCATTTTACCGGATGCGATTCGAAACATTTTCGTTTATCGTTTGCAATTCGATATTTGAAGCGAGAAAGCGAGATAAGCGAGTTAAGTTTATCCCGCCCGCAGCGGTGCGAGTTAAGTAATTTGTGAAATATAGCGGCACAAAATATTGCGTCAATACTTAACTTGTTTAACTCGCTTTCTTGCTTATCTCGCTTAAATCTTGATACGGAAATTCGATTTGAATTTTTTTTCGTTCATCTTTTGCCGCCAGATTGAATTCCAATTCAACCGCGCAAAGCGCGATTAAATTATTAGGCAATAATTTTTTACTGCCGTATTTCACATCGCCGACGATCGGGTGTCCCATGGCAGAGAGCTGAACACGGATTTGATGCGGACGGCCGGTGGCGAGTTTTATTTCCAGCAACGAATAATCGTCTTGCGTTTTTAAAACTTTGAAGCTCAATTCCGCGCGCATTGCGCCGGCGGTATTTTCTTTTACGATTTCAACAAAATTGTTTTTTTTATTTTTCAGCAAATAATGAATCAATGTCGCTTGATCTTCAATCATCCGGCCGCTCACCCACGCCATGTATTTTTTTTCAATCGTTCTTTCCCTGAATTGCGCTGACAATCTGCTGGCGCCTTTTCCGGTTTTCGCGAATAAAACGATACCGCAAACATTTCTGTCCAAACGATGAAGCAATCCGAGAAAAACTTTTCCCGGCTTTTCATATTTTTCTTTCAAATACAATTTCACTTCATCCATCAAACATGAACTGTCGCTCTTGTCCGCTTGCACCAAAATTCCGGCCGGTTTGAAAACGGCTATCAAATGATTGTCTTCGTACAAAACTTTCAATTTCATACATTTTTCCAGCGAGCGAAAATTCCGCAAGGCAGGAGACGCTCTCCGTCCGTTTCGGCAATGGTTAATTCGCCGATTTCAATTTCCCCTGAATTTCCCACGACTTCGCGCAAACTGTTCTCATACGCGATCGCCGAATAACCGGCGACATAACCGTTGACCAAGAAAAACAGCGGATTGTCGGATAATAAATCTTTGCTCAAACTCATTAATTCCAAAAAATTTTCTTCAATTTTCCATTTTTCGCTTTTCGGTCCGCGTCCGAAGCTCGGCGGATCCATAATAATTCCGTCATATCGCCGGCCTCGGCGCAATTCTTTTTTCATAAATGAAATCACATCATCCAGAATCCAGCGAATCGGCTTTGCATCCAAATTTGAAAGCTCGGCGTTTTCGCGCGCCCAGTCGATCGCTTTTTTCGAGCCGTCAACATGGCAAACTTCCGCGCCCGCGCGAGCTGCTGAGAGCGTCGCTCCGCCGGTGTAAGCGAACAAATTCAAAACCGAAATTTTTCTTTTTTCCGATTTCAAACAATCTTCAATCCATTGCCAATTTGAAAGCTGTTCCGGAAATAATCCGGTATGTTTGAATGAAGTCGGCTTGATCCGGAGAGAAAGTTCGCCGAAATTAATTTGCCATTTGCCAGGAACATGGGATTTTATTTCCCATTCGGTTTCATTTCCTTCGCGATGAAAAATCGCGTCCGCATTTTCCCAGACGGATGATTCCTTGCGTTTCGGCCAGAGAGCTTGCGGATCAGGACGGGAGAGAACAAATTTTCCGAATCGCTCCAGCTTTTCGCCGTTGCCGCTGTCAATGAGTTCATAATCCGCGGAAGACTCTGTCACTTGTGTTTTCGGCTGATTGATTTTCATATAATTTTTTATTGAACTTTAATAAAACAACATTTCAAATATTCAGACTCCAAAAACGGAACCGATTCGAGATGATCGAGGCTGTGAGTGAATGTTTCCAGCAACTGCAATGACCGGCCGGTGCGGCCGCCGGCTTCGGACAAAATATAGCGAAAATCATTTAAACTCAGATGAGCTGAGCAAGAACAAGAAACGAGAATTCCCGCCGGCGCCAAAACGCGCATGGCTGATTCATTTATTTTTTTGTAGCCGGAAATTCCTTGGTTTTTCTTTTTTCTTTCTTTGATAAATGCCGGAGGATCGAGAATTATCAAATCGAATTTTTCAGGTTCCGCATTTCTCAAATATTCTTTCACATCCGCGCAAACGAATTCGCATTTTTTCAAATCAAGTTTGTTCAATTTAACATTTTCCCGCGCCAATTCCAGCGCGCTCTCGGAAACATCAACGCTCGTCACTTTTTTCGCTCCGGCCGCGAGAGCGTAAACGGAAAATCCGCCGGAATAAGAAAAACAATTTAAAACATTTTTTCCTTTGGCATATTTTTGCAATGCCAGCCGTTTGTCGCGCTGATCCAGGAAAAATCCGGTTTTCTGGCCTTTTTTAATATCAACATAAAATTTCAAACCGTTTTCTTTGATAATGACTTGATCCGGAATTTCTCCGGCCAGCAATCCGGTATTGTTTTCGTCTTTTTTACGCGACGCCGTATCCGATCGCTCAAAAATTCCTTTGGGATTTATTTTTTCTTGCAAGGCTGACACAATTTCATTTTTCCATTTTTCAATTCCTCTCGTATGAAACTGAACAACCAGATAATCAGCGTATTGGTCGACAATCAATCCGGGCAAAAAATCATTTTCCGCATTTATCAAGCGAAAAGCGTTTGTCTGCATCTGATCCAAATAATTTTTTCTGATTTCAAAAGCATTTTCAATTCTTCTCCGGAAAAAATCAGCGTTCACTTCTTCTTTTTCATCATAACTCCAAATGCGAACCGCGATTTGCGAATAGGAATTAAAATATCCTTGCGCCAAAAAATTTCCGTTTGGATCAAACAGTTTAACCGGCTCTCCGGATTTCAATTTTTCGGGAATGTTTTCCAGCGCGCCGGAAAAAACCCACGGATGACGGCCGATGACCGGACCGGATTTGTTTTGTCTGACTTTTAGATATATCATAATTTTTCAATAAAAGCATATCACGGATTCTCCGTTTTGTCACTGATGAATTCGGTTGGCGCAATTGTCAACTTGTTCGTTTTCAATTTCATTCCGAATTTGTTATCATATAATCAGAATAAAAAAGTAAAATAAAAAACTATGGACAATCAGGAACCAAAAAAAACAAATGTCGCCATGATAATCGCTTTTATGATTATTGCGGGAATATTGGGAGTTGTCACGTCTCTTTACATTATAACAACACGAAACATGCAACAGCCGAGTGAAGCTCTTTACACTGAAACACCGACGGCTGAGATCAATTACTTGGAACCGATTCCGCCGGATGTGATAGAGAGAGAAGCGCTGGATGCCGGACATCTCGTGCCCGGAGCGGATGGCATGGAGTGCGTCAAAGGATTCAAAACTGACGCGCAATCATGCAAATTCATTCCGCCGGTCGGCAGATAATTCGCGTATTTTGAAAAACAGCTCTTGAACCAACTGAAAAAATTCTCGCCATCTTCGAGAATTTTTTAATATCAACCATATTGAAAAATTTTAAGAATCGGATTATTATTGTTTATATAATTCAAGAAAAATTATGAGAGTCCCAACCAGAAAATCAGAAAATTACGCGCGGCCGAAACGCGATCCGTTCATTACGCAAAATAAATTCAACGAATTGCAAACGAAATTGGAAAAAATAAAAAAATCACTGCCGGCATTGATCGAGGAAGTGCAACGGTTGGCGCAAATGGGAGATTTTTCCGAGAATGTTCCATATCAAATGGCAAAGGGAAAGTTAAGAGGATTGAACCGAAGAATTTTGGAAATTGAAGATCAATTGAAACATTCTCAAATAATTGAACTGCCGCAAGATGCGGGAAAAGTCAGCGTCGGACATTTTGTGACAATTGAAATCAATGGCAAAAGAAAAAAATATCAAATTCTCGGCTCGGAAGAAACAAATCCGTCGCTGGGAATAATCTCGCGCAATTCCCCGCTCGGATCGGCACTGCTCGGCAGGCGCGCGGGCGAAACATTTGAATTGCGGCTGGCGGGGAAAATTGTTGAATGTAAGATAATTGAAATCGAGTAATCGCTTTTTCGCTGAGAAAATAAAACCGACTCCGCATTTGCGGGGCTGGTTTTTTGAATAGAATCCGCGATCTTTCAGACATTTTTTAAATATTTTTTTATTCTTCCCTTATCCTCATTTTGTTTGTTGCCCTTAAAATAAATTTCTATAAATTCGATTCCAATCATTTCAACTACCTGATAATCTTCAATATATGCGTAAATCATTCTTAAATCTTTCTTTTTTAAATTCCGGCAAAAAAATCTGGCCTTAACGATATAGATTGAACCTGACCTCGTAATAATATTAAAATGTTTCCCAATACCCAACGGAAATTCACTCAAGATTTTTTTAAACTCAAATAAATCATTATCCAACATAATAAATTTTTTGGATAATTTTTTAAAATCTTTTAAAAATTCTTTGGTGCACCTAAAGTTCATCTTCATAGTTTCTTACCGAGTGATCATCATCGCGGTAAAAAACAGTTTCGTAGCTAATTTCTTCTCCTACTTGATGAACTCTCCATGGGGTATCGGAATGTGAATAATTACTTAATTCCGTGGCATTTTTCCATGCTAACCGCGCTAAAACTTCATCTATATGCTGAATCTCTTGAGCCGACAAAATCTTTAAATCAGCTTGTCGGCGAGGCAAGTATTTTTTTTGCTCATGCTGGAAATAAGTGCTTTTAACCTTTTCCAGCTCTCCATCATTTATCATTTCATCCGTTATTTTTTTAAATTCAACCGGAGTAGGACCAAAATGATTTTTGATATATCGCGCGCCAATCAGTTGCTCTTCAAATTTTTCATAGTAGTCAAAATCTATAAAATAAAGTAATTTATAAATGGCAGTCTCGCCAATGTTTGGTCTGGCACCGACTTTTTCCAAAACATAAAGCAAAACCTCCTTAAACTTTTCAAGATTTTCCTGCGGAACATTGATGCGCAATTCCGGTTTTTCTTTTTTAATTTTGTTTTTTCCTTTTTCAATTTTCACAATCGCGGAATTTTCCTTGCCCTGCAAAAAACCATTAAAACCAATGCAAAAAAAACCGGCCAGCTTTTTTGCTTCGGTAATGGTTAAATCCCGTTCGCCCGCCTCTATCTGAACATAGGTCGGACGAGAAACACCAATAATGGACGCCAGAAATTCCTGCGTCAATTTTTGTTTTTTTCGTTGTTCCAAAATAAATTTGCCGAGCATATATCTATTTACAGAATAAGTCTTGTAAATTTTTTTGTCAATTATAATGTTAATAATTTTAACAATCATCAACTCTATTGCTTTATCTCAAAAAAACTCCCACTTTCGTGGGAATTTCAGAAAATCTTGTTCTTTGGCAACTCCAAATATTCTTTCAACATGCTCCGCAGGGTTGTTCGCCCCTTTGACGTCTTTAGATATTTTTCCCGGCGCAAAGCATCATATTTATTTAAATACGCTTCGTAAAAAATTAATTTTAAAGGCAACCTAGGTTTTGTTGCAAAAACCTCTCCGCGAAAATGGCTACCGATTCGTTGCCTCAAGTCTCCTGTAAAACCGACATAAAAACCATTGTCCTTTTCACTTAATAATATATAGACATAATAAAACATATACATTAAGTATAACAAAAAACAGTGTTTAAAACACTGTTTTTTGGGCACAATCTCGTACTGCCGGCGAAGCGCTTGGCTCCGCCAGGCACCAGACGGTGCCTGGCTCCGCGGGTGGGGTTCGAACCCACGACCAATGGATTAACAGTCCACTGCTCTACCGCTGAGCTACCGCGGAACACAGTCCGTCAGAGACGGACTTTTTGTATTATAGCAGAAAATTTTAATAATTCAAGCTAGTAATCTCGCAACCTTTCAATGCCCGGCAATTGCTGAATTTTCTCCAAAGATTTGGCTTCAATCTGGCGGATGCGCTCGCGAGTGACATCGAATTCCTGGCCGACCTCTTCCAAAGTGTGCGCCACGCCGTCAATCAAGCCGAAACGCATTTCCAGAATTTTTTGCTCGCGCGGAGAAAGTTCTCTGATGATTTGCTTCACATAATCCTTTAACAATTGCAGAGCGGCCGAACGGTCGGGACTGACATTTTTCACATCTTCGATAAAATCTTCCAGCGTGCTGTCCTCGTCTTCATCGCCGACAGATGTTTCGAGAGAAATCGTTTCCTGCGAAATTTTCATGATATAGCGGACTTTTGCAACCTCTTCATCCATTTCCGCGGCAATTTCCTCGGGCAACGGTTCTCGTCCCAAATCCTGAATCAATCGTCGCTCGATCTGCTGAAACTTGTTGATCGTCTCCACCATGTGAACCGGAATTCTGATTGTTCTCGACTGATCAGCCAGCGCGCGCGTGATCGCCTGCCGGATCCACCAAGTGGCGTAAGTGGAAAATTTGTAGCCTTTTCTGTATTCGAATTTTTCAACCGCTCGAAACAATCCGATGTTTCCTTCCTGAATCAAATCCAGCAAAGACAAACTCTTGCCCACAAACCTCTTTGCAATGGAAACAACCAAACGAAGATTCGCTTCGATCAGCCTAGACCTGGCTTCCTGCTCTCCTTTTTCATTTCTCTTTGCCAGAGCCAGCTCTTCATCTCCTTTCAAAAGAGGAACTTTGCCGATCTCGCGCAAATACATCTGAATGGAATCAGCGGACAATTCCGGAACTTCCATTCGCAATCTGTCCTGCGAAGTAATGCCGACTTTGGCCAAAATTTTCTCGCGATCTTCCTGGCGGCCGAGAATTCCGCCGCGCACTTCCACGATCTGAATGCCCAAACCGTCCAGATCATCCAGAAATTCTTCGTAGTTGTCCGCGTAATCCTCGACATTTTGAAAAACATGAATCACTTCTTCTTCGGTCAAAAATCCGCGCTGTTTTCCTTTTTCAACCAGCCGCTTTACCAACAATTCTTCCGGCGGTTCCGCTTTGACGCGGCGAACGCGCGGTTCGACTTTTCTCGCTTTTGGCGCCGGTTTTTGCTTTTTCCCTCTGACAATTTTTCTGGAAGAAGCTCTTGGAGCTCTTCTAGCTGTCTTTGTGACACGCTTTGAAACAGCTTTGGCAGCTGTTTTTTTTGCGCCCGAACTTCTGTTGGAAACTCGAGCTTTCACGGTTTTAACCGCTTTTTTAATTGTCCGCTTAGCCTGAGAGGCTCTTTTCTTTATCATAATTATTTTAAATCCGACAATTGTTCTGAAAAATATTGGATTTGTTTCAATAAAGTCTGTTCCAATTCCCTGTCATTGCTCTTTTCCGCGGTTGCCAATAATTGATTCGCTTCTTTCATTTTCCTATGCAAAAAATTGATTTTAAAAGTTTTTATCAGAGCGCCCAATTCGAGCCGAAGCGTTTCCGCGTCAAATCCTTCGTAAATTTTATCAATATAAATAATAAGACTATTAAGATAGCTTTGGTTCAACCCTAATTCTTTTTTTGATAACTCATCGATTAAAACATTTTTGTTTAGATCGTCCTTGAATTTATTATACAAGATAATCAAATTCTTGTAAATATCCCGATGTTCGGGCTCGGCAAAAACTTCTCCATTCAAATAGTCCTGAGAATAAGCGATCAATTGCGGAAAATTGAAAAGAATCGTCAAAATTCTCTGGCCGTGCAATTTTTCCTTTGAACTGATTTCCGGTTTTGCCGGAGGAAGCGGTTTATTCTGATTCGCCGTTTTCGCGGGAAGCTGATTATTTTTTCGAATGCCTTCGCGCAAAATATTTTCGGAAATATCCAGTTTTGACGCCAATTTCTTCAGCCAATGTTCATGCTCGATTTTATTTTTCAATTTTGAAATTTCACTCATTATCTTTTCCGCCGATTTCTTTTTCTTGTTAATATCAGCGAGAGCTTCGTCCGTCAAATATCTGTCAAAATAAAATTGCATTGCCAGCTTTGCCTGTTTCAAGGACGCGCTCCAGAGCGCCGGATCTTTTTTGATGCATTCATCCGGATCTTTCCCGAAAATCACTTTCACCACTTTTATATTCATTTCCGCGGCAAATAGCAAATCAATCGTTCGTTCAGCCGCGATCTGTCCGGCGGAATCCTGATCAAAACAAAGCGCGATATTTTCCGTATATCTTTTTATCATGTTGATCTGGTCAACGGAAAGCGCGGTTCCGGAACAAGCGACAACATTTTTACTGCCAGCTTCGTGGCATGTCACAGCATCCATGTTTCCTTCCACCACAATCGCGTAATTCTGCCGGCGAATCGCTTGTTTTGCTTTGTCGAGCGCGTACAATATTTCTCCTTTGTGATAAATCGGACTTTCCGGCGTATTCACATATTTGGCTGCTTCGTCTTTTTTCATTGTTCTGCCGGTGAAGCCGACGACATTGCCGTGAACATTTTGAATCGGAAACATCAGGCGATCGCGAAATCGATCGTAATAGCCGCGGCCGTTTTCTTTTTTTACGGTGAGTCCGGCTTGGAATATTTCGGTTTCAGTAAATCCCCTGTCCGACAAAAATTTTGACAAATCATCCCATGAATCAACCGCGTAGCCGATTTTAAAAGTTTGCAAAGTTTCCGGCAAAATTTTCCTATTGTTCACATATTCCAATGCATTCTTCCCACAGTCAGAATGCAAACATTTCTGCCAATACGCTGATGTAATATCGCAAATATCAATCAGCCTATTTTTTATATTGCTGACGCGCGGATCAAATCGTTCCAATTGCACGCCCGCTTTTTGCGCCAAAATTTTCAGGGCTTCGGCAAATTCGATATTTTCCATTTTCTGAATAAAAGTAAAAATATCTCCGCCTTCATTGCAACCGAAACAATGCCAAAACTGCCGATCCGGATTGACCATGAACGAAGGCGTTTTTTCATTATGAAAAGGACAACAGCCTTTCCAATTAACGCCGGCTTTTTTCAATGGAACATATTCCATGATAACGGAAATAATATCCAGTTTTTGTTTTATTTCTTCTACATTGTCCATTTTAAAATTTGAAAATTTTTAATCGGAAATCAATATCATAATTTAATCCACAATTACAGCGCGATTATAATGTGTTATAATTTTAACAGAAATAATGCTTAAATCAACCGATGCAAAAATCAAACATTCCAAATAAATTAAAAAATGCCAAGTGTTCGCAGAAAAGCGGACAACCGCAAATGCCGAGAGAAAAATTGACAGTCGGACAAAAAGCGGCTGATGTTATTACAACTTTTGGAGGAAGCTGGAAATTCATCATTATTGTTCTGAGTTATATCGGACTCTGGATTGTGGTAAATTCAATTCCCTGGGAATACAAATGGGACAAGTGGCCGTTCATCATGCTAAATTTGACTTTGTCCTGCCTGGCCGCTATGCAAGCGCCGATCATTCTCATGAGCCAGAAACGAGGCAATGAACGCGACCGGCTGAATCAACGCTATGATTATCTGGTGAACAGAAAAGCGGAACGGGAAATAAGCACTATAATGAAAGACCTGAAAAAAATAAAAAAGCGGCTTGATCTCACTTAATTTTTTGAATCAAAAATTTGTTTTATCATTGAAGTGATTCGGCGCGCTTCATTTTCCACGGTTTCACCGTCATATTCTCCCGCGTGCGCGGACGAGCCTTCATACGAAGGCTTTTTTTGATCAAGATGCAGATTGACTTCAAAATAATTTTCAAAATCATTGAGATACGCGTGAAAGCGCGGATAAAAACCCGAACCCAGCCGGCGGGCATAGCTCAATTCCGTCGCATTCGGATCGCGCACTTCGCCATAACCGCAACGCCGAATTAATTCTCCGGCTTTGAATCCATTGTAAGGAAATTTAAATTTCATAAAAAAATTGATTAATATTGCAAATAAATAATTGACATTCGCGATTCTATAGAGGAATATATTATTGTAATCAAAGGCAAAAGGAGAAAAGCGATGACTGAATCAACGGATAAAAAGTCATGGAAACGATTTATTCCGGGCTGGTCATATCTCAAACGGCGCAAGGAGGAAAAAGAACTGGCGGGAAAAAGGGCGGATGAAGCGAGTGAGATGGAAATCGCCAGGCAACAAAAAGAGAATAATGAAATGCGCAAAAAGTTGCATTGGTTCAAACTGCAAATCAGACTGGCAAACAACCGCGGCGATTCGGAAAAAGTGGCTGAACTGGAAAAACAGCAAAGACTGTTTTTTGAAAAAGCGCTGGGAAAATTGAAATGACCGCAAAAAATCGAGCGCGCTTACATGTAGGCGCGCTTTTTTCATTATTTCAGGCAAGGAGTTTCCGGCTGAGGCGCAGACGGATGTCCGTGTTTTATCCACTCGCCGTTCTTGCAGATCCAAGTATCCTCTCCGGTCACAAATCGAACTGTGATCAAAATTCCGAAAAGAAGGATGACGGAGAAAATTATTATTAAAACCAAATGTCTTTTTGTCATATTATTTTTTTTATTCTATTGCCTGCAAATATTCAAAACTTTTTCCTTCGTAATTTTTCAATTTCACTTTTTCCTCGCTTATTTCTTCAATGTATTTCGGCATGGCCGGGATTTTTCCTCCGCCGCCGGTCGAATCAATCACATAAGTCGGCACGCCGAGACCGGAAGTAAATCCGCGCAAGGATTTATATATTTCCAATCCTTTTTCAACTCGCGTGCGGAAATGGTTTGTTCCTTTTACCAAATCAGCCTGGAAAATATAATAAGGCCGAACTCGCATTGACAAAAGTCCTTGCATCAATTCTTTCATTGTCTGCGGATCATCGTTCACTCCGCGCAATAAAACCGTCTGACAGCCGAGAGGAATTCCCGCGTCAGCCAGCAGAGCGCAGGCGCGCCGGCTCTCCGCTGTAATTTCATTCGGATGATTGAAATGAGTATTTATGAACAAGGGATGATATTTTTTCAATATTTTGCACAACTCCGGAGAAATTCTCTGCGGCAAAACACAGGGAATGCGAGTGCCGATGCGAATAATTCCATTTCTCGGATTGATAATTTTAAATACGGCGCTTAAAATCTTTTCCAGCTGATCATTCGAAAGCATCAGAGGATCGCCGCCGGAGAGAATAACATCGCGCAATTCGGAATGCCGGGAAATATATTCGAGAGCTTCATTGATTTCCTCATCTGTCGGCTGTTTTTGCGGATCGCCGACTTTTCTCTTTCTGGTGCAAAATCTGCAATACATGGCGCACCTGTTTGATACTCTAAACAGCACTCGATCAGGATAGCGATGAGTGAGTAGAGCAGGAATTCCCTCGCGCGATTGGTGTTCAGGCTCTTCATGCAGAGGATCTTCCAGACCGACCTCATCAGTCAATTCTTCGGCGGAAGGAACGCATTGTTTGTAAATGCCGTCGCCTTTTTCTCTAATCAATGACAAATAATATGAGCTGATGATTGCCGGATATTTCTCGCAAATTTTTGCAATCTCTAACTTATCAAGGCCGAATTGCTCGGCGATTTCAACTGGAGAGCTTATTGTTTTCGTAACCGTTTCCTGAGCAGGGGAAGGGTCATCTTCGTCTTCTGAACCCGATTCCGCACAATCCTTTCTTTCAAAGAAAGAAAACATACTTGTGATTGAATTTACCGCGTAAAGTAAATTGTTTAGTGACGCCGAAAGCGTGTCAATTCCAATTATATTATATTCTATCGAATTTACCAGAGGCTCGCTGTTATTATCTTAATTCATTGCGATTCCCCTCGCCCACTCGGCCGCGCGCTTCGCTTCAGCTTCTTTGTCGTGTTTTAGCGGTTCGCGAAAATCAATCGCTCCGACAAATTCATTTCCCGCCAATCGCTTTTTCATTTTGTTCAATGTTCCGCCCGGCGCGCCGCCATGACAGCAAAAAAGAGCGATTTTTTTATTTTCCAATTTTACATTTGAAAAAAATGTATTCACCGGCGGAGCATATTTTAAAGCCCAGACCGGAGTTCCAAGAAAAACAAGATCATAATCAGCGCAATTTTTTTCCAAAGATTCCAGTTCCGGTTTTCCGCCCATGATCGCTTGTCTGCCGCCCCAAAAATATCTGAGAAAACCGCTTGCGGGAACTAATTCTTTTTTTGGTTTCAATTCCAGAATATCAGCGCCGATCGACTCTGCGATTTTTTCTGAAATAAATTTCGTGTTTCCGTCGAGGGAATAATAAATTACAAGAATTTTCATATTATAAAATGTCGTATTTTACTTCTTGCGGAAAAAGCAGAAGAAACGGATAGCCGACATAATTTCTTTTTATTTTTCCACAGCCGATTTTTTTCAGGAGCTCAACCATTTCATCGGTGGTTTTTATCGGATCAACTTTATCATCCTTGCCGATGTATTCAATCTCCGCGAAATCTCCGAGATTTTTCACTGAATCCATGGTGATTGCAAAATCATTGTAAGTCCAAGTTTTTCTGACTTTTTCCACGACAACCAAAGATTTGAAATTCAACGCGGAAAAAATTTTTCGCATTTGTTCCGAACTTTCCACAACCGTTTCATATTCATCGCAATAATCGCTTTTGCCCGCTTCATCAAAATACCAATTTTTGTAATTGATCGAACAATTGCCGTCCGCGTCGCGCAGTCTCAGCCATTCTTTTGCCGGACGCGCTTCGATAAAATCGCGATGCGGCGGAGTGAAATATTCATCGATCTGGCGCTTTTCTCCGCGAAACACGGCATTGTCTTTCAAAAACAAAAGCAAAGCATCCGGATTTTCAATGTTTACTTGAATTTCTATTTCAATATTATTGTTTGCCATATTGTTTTATGAATAATCACTTTTCAATCAATTTTTTCGCTTTTAACAAAAAAATCAAATCCCGTTCTTTTATAAACTTTCCAATATAATTATCAGGCCGGTCTTGGCGCAATGTGTTGATCGCCTCGTTCAAGCTCATCCATCGAAGCTCAAAACCATCTGCCAATTCTTCTTCCGTAAAACCAGGAACGCCCGGTTCGCCGACAAGATTCGTCAAAAAACAATAGGATATTTGCAATTGCTGAAATTGATCGCGATATTCTATGACAACGCCGAAACCTTCCGATTGCGATTCAATCTCGCAGCCGGTTTCTTCGCGCGATTCCCTTTTCAACGCAGCGGTAAGATCTTCATTTTCTTCCACTCCGCCGCCGGGCAATTTGTGATAATTATTTTTTGACACGAAGAGCAAAGCGATTTGATTTTTTTCATTAAACAAAACCGCGCGAACTGCATTCCGCAATTTGTAAACAACTTCCTTTTTCGTTTCAGGAGCAATGCCAATGTCTTCCTCTGAAATTTCCCGCAATAATTCCATACGAATGAAAATTTTATTTTTTCAGCAAATCTCTGATTTCAGTGAGCAATTCCACTTCTTTTGAAGTTTTGACCTGCTCTTTTTCTTCTTTCTTTCGGAAAACATTGATTGTTTTGATGAACAGAAAAATTATAAAAGCAATGATAATAAAATCAATTGTCGCCTGAATGAAATTTCCGATCGCCACCGATCCGATCTTGAGTCCGGTGAGATTTATTTTTCCCAGAATCAATCCGAGCAAAGGCATGACAACATCGCCGACCAAGGCTGAGACAATTTTTCCAAACGCTCCGCCGATGATAACGCCGACAGCCAGATCAATGACACTGCCGCGCATGACGAATTTTTTGAATTCATTGATGAATTTTTTCATAATAAAACTTTTTTATCTGGAAAAATAAATAAATTAAAAATTATTGACTTTTTCGCTGTTGGAATTTTTCATGCCAACGATCTTGGCGCCGTCTATTTTTTTTTGCAAATCAACAAAGCGGTATTAAATCGTAAAAACTTTTTATCAACCTTAAAACCGATTTTTTTTAACCAATCAATTTGATCTTCAATCGGCGATAAATCATTCAAAAATTGATGATGATAGGACCAATCTGCTAAAGTTTTTTCATCAGTCACCATGTCCACAAGATATTTATAATGTTTAGCGGTATTTAGGGCGGCTTGCCGTTCATTTTTATATGTAACCAAATCACCAAACACAAAAACTCCGCCGAATTTTAGCATTCCAAAAATCTTCTTAAATAATTTTTTCTTGCCAATGGCATTTTGATGATGTATTCCAATTACGGAAACTATGATGTCGTATTTTTTATTGAATCTTAATTTTGAATAATCTCCAAAAATATAATTCACTCTATCCTTGCCCATTTTCTTTTTCGCGCCAATAAGCATTTGGTGTGAAAAATCCACAAGATCAAATTCTGCTTTGGGTAAAATATCTTTAATAATTTGACTCGTTATGGCAGTTCCAACGCCTAAATCAAGGATTTTGTATTCTTTTTTTGGATTGAACTTTTTTACAAATTCTACTATCAAATCGTGAATTTCTCGATGAAATGGGATTGAATTAATAATATCCTGATCATATTTATCAGAAGTATATTTATCATAATTGAGCTGAGATGGTTTTACATTTGTTGTTTCCATATTTTTTATTTTGTTAATTTCTCTAATGCGGCGATAATTCTATCAATATCTTGTTCGTTATTACACAAACTAATTGAGGCGCGAACCAATGCGGGAACTTTTTCCGATTCACCGCATTTGATGGATTTGATTATATCTTTTTCGTCTGTTATTTTTAATAATTTTCTGACTACTTGATAAACGCAAAAACTGCCGGCTCTTACGCCGATGCCGTAATCCGAATTCAATTTTTCCGCAACTTCAATCGGATTTTTCCCTTTAATATTGAATGGCAATACAGTGCTTAAATGTTCTTTGCGAACATAAAGCTGGATTTTAGGATTTTTACTTAAATAATCAAATAATCTTTCTGATAATTTTCTTTCGAACTTTTCAATATTTTTCAGCCCCAGTTTCTCCATTACTTCTATGGCGTACATCATCGCAACCGCCCCGACCGCATTCGGGGTTCCCGGATCGTGAGCCATTTGATTTTTATATCTGAAAAATTCGCCTTGTTCAGTGATATAAGGCAAATTTCCACCACCGATCTGATAAGGCAAAAATTCATCTAAAAATTTCTTTGGTCCTATCAAAAATCCACCGCCATAAGGCGCATAAAATTTATGCCCGGAAGCAATAAGAAAATCTATGCCCATTTCCTGCATATCAATTTTATGATGTTGCAAAAATTGACAAGCATCAACTAAAAAGTATGCGCCGTATTTATGGGCTAACTTTCCAACCGATTTAATATCCGGACAATAGCCGGTTATATTTGACGAAGCTGTCAAAACAACAACTTTTATCTTATTTTCTTTTAATTCTCTTTCAATATCAGGTAAATCAAATTCAAAATTTTTATTGACATCGTATTGTATAACTTGCGAACGACCTAATTTTTGAATTTGATTATTTATTTTTTCCATTTCACTGAGAGTATTTTGTTTTTCACCAAGCAATTTTACTCCCTCTGTTTTTATCCATGGCAACCAAGACGAACTGTGTTCAACGGAAGAAACCATAATTTTGCCTGCCAAAAAAGAAAAAAAATACGCCGCGGTATTTATACCGCCGGTTGTGTTGCCGCAAAAAATAACATAATCATCTATTTTAGAATTTACAAATTTTTTAATTACATTTCTGCTTCTTTCATAAATATCAGTGGAAATTTTTGATTTTGTTCCAGCGCCGCGATGAACCGAGCCGTAACCAGTGAGATATTTTTTAACTCCGTTCTCAACTCCCAATAATGGCGGGGTTGTAGCCGCATTATCCAAATTAACATAATTAATCAGACCAAGTTTTTTGGTTTTAACTTGATAATCTAAAATTTCTTGAGAAAATAATTTTTTGGGATTTATTTTATTCCAAAACATATGATTATTTTTTAACAAATCATCTAATCGCGCCGGATTTATTTTGTTTTTCGCTTGCTCCAAATGAAAATGTAGAGAATTTCCAGAATGGCCAATGTATTTATCAAGAAAATGGCGATAAACCACCATTTGTCTTTTCGCCGGGCGGCCTTCCACAGAGCCACGCCCTTCCACGGCATTGTCCACAGCGCCAACAAAATCAAAATCCAAGAATTTTGCAATAAAATTTGATCCATAGTTTATTTTGATTATATAAAGATAATATCATTTCACGATGAAATAATCAAAAAAACAGTCGTTTTCAGACCGTTTCCCATGAAATTAATCAACGCAATCCTGAGTACATCCACGTCATGCGAAACTAATGGCTTGCCATGAAGTCATGCCGCGCATGTACTTCATGGCGGAAGGAGAGGGATTCGAACCCTCGATACCTTTCGGTATACACGCTTTCCAAGCGTGCGCACTCGACCACTATGCGATCCTTCCATGCAATTTAATAAACGCCAGACGGCTGTCTATAAAATAGCAGATATCTTGGTTTTATACAAGTTGAATTTTAAATGGGAAAAACACAAAACCGGAGCTTTTCGTCCCGGTTTCGCCTGTGATTGTTGTTGGATTCGATATAATTAGTTATGTGATGTGGTAAAATTTTATTCGTCGTTAATCGTTAATCCATTTTATAAACTCCTGCCTTACTTTATCAAGATTTTGAAACCCCGTCACTTCAAGCAACGCTACTTCAAATTGTTTTCCTTCCCAAACCGTTGCTTTTTTAACAACTTCTTCAAAAGGTTCATTGGCTGTATTTACTACTATAGCACTATATTCATCATTTAATTTATGTAAGCCTGGATTTATACCGCCAGTGTCAGGGATTTCTGAATCATCGTTCCTCCTCGATTTTTCGGGCGATTTTTTAATTAACTCAATCATTTTCGCATTTCCCTTTAGTTCTCGAATCCACATAAGTAAAGCTCTGCCAACAATATATTCGGCCTCATTAAGATTTTCAGTTTCACCATTGATTGGTTTTAAGAAATTTAGACATCTTTCATAATACTCTTGTTCGTTTTCAAATCCCTCTTTTGCTTTACGTTTAGTTTCCTCAATTGGTAATTCTGTGTCGGTATGTTCAACTAAACTAGCAAACCCCTCATCTATAAGTCTAGTCGCTGGTTGTCGTTGCAGGGCAGTAACCGACCACATGGCGACATGAGCCAGTTCGTGTTTAAGTGTTTGCTGCATACCTGGATAATCATTTCCTGCCTGTCTTAGTTCTTCAACTAATGTCGCCTCTGATTCTGGTGAAGAAAATCTTTGATCGTATATTATTTCAACGCTATCATTGTGTACTTCAACTCGGCCAAGCGCTGCTTCGTCTTTTGATTCGACAAACTTGACTTTAATCTCTGGTAATTTCCAATTTTCAATACCTAAAGTTTGGAAAGCAGTCTTTAATTCAAAAATCGCCCGATTAGCAACTTCTTGTCGTTCAGGACATTCAATCTTAGTCTCAGCTTCTGGTGTCTGTGTAAGCTCCGGGCTTTCTGCGCCAGAATACTTTTCTTTTTCAGGAACCTTTGGTGTTTTAGGGGTTTCAAAATCCATTTTAGTAGAGGTTAATAAAATTTTACCATTTCACATAACGTCAGGGATATACGAAGTTTTTCTGGAACGAAGTGGAAGAAAAATTTGGTTGAGGGGAGAGCCGAGCCCCGAACCGTATATCCCTTGTTATACGAGGGGTGAATTGCTAAAAATAAAAACTCCTTATTTGTTTCCAATTGGCAAAGATTTTACAAATTTGTCAAAATCAGATTCTATTTTTTGCGTTTTGTTGTATTCATCATATTCTTGAAAAGCTTTTTGTTCTGCCTGAGCGTGGGAAATTGTGCCTTTTCCTTCAAGCACTTCATACTTATTAAACTCTAGGAAGTTATTTACGGATTCCGCTAACTTTTCCATCGTGAGAGCGGTACGATTTTCAATTAGTCTTTCGATGTAGTCAAAATATCCGACAATGCTTCTTTCTAGCTTTTTTATTTTATCCTCATTAAGATAATTTTTGGCGATAACTGTGTCAGATTTAAGAATTCTGCCCTTTGGTGAATTTTTCCAAGTCTTAAGACCCATAAACGGCTTTTGCTTGTCCGCTGTTTCATAAATAATTTCAGCTGCGGTTTTGCCAGTAATGGCAAAATGAAATTTATTTTGAATCATTGAGTAAAAATTTTTAGCAATTTCTGATGTGGGGCTATAATCTAGACTGCATTCAGCAAAAATATCCGTAATTTGCTGATAAATTTTTCTTTCACTGGCGCGAATTGAGCGAACTCTTTCCAGGAGTTCGAGAAAGTAGTCTTTGTCAAAATATTTTCCGTTTTTTAATCTCTCATCATCCATGGTAAAACCCTTGATGATATACTCCTTAAGCCTTTCAGTAGCCCAAATACGGAACTGGGTGGCTTGCGCTGAATTAACCCGATAGCCAACGGAAATTATGGCGTCAAGGTTGTAAAATTTTGTTTGATACTTTTTGCCGTCACTGGCAGTATATTCCAAAATGGAATGAACTGAATTTTCAAGCAATTCACCGCTTTCAAAAATATTTTTCAAGTGCTTGGCAATAGCAGGCTGTTGCACGCCGAACAATTTGGCCATTTTGTCTTGAGTCAGCCAAATATTTTCGTCATGAAAGTAAATTTCTACTTTTACCTTACCGCTTGGAGCTGTATACAGCAGAAATTCCGTCAGCTCGTCTTTGATAGTGATTTTGTGGTTATTTTCCGTCATATTTTTTTTGAAACAAAACTCCTTGCTCCGCGGAAGAAAAAAATACTTAATGATTTGTTTTTTGTGCGATAAATAGTCCCGTATCTATTGTGATTTCTAGTTGCTTATTCTCTTTAAAATATTTATCAAAAAAATTACGAACTGCCATTGTTTGTTCTTCGCTTAAATTATCATTTGTAGATAAAATATGGTCGGCGAGTGGTTCTGCTTCGGTAACCAATAAAGAATCTCCCTTACGGAATAACTCAACCTTAGAAAAATATGGGGAAAGCAAATCTTTGCCGTTATCTAAAGAAAAAGAATATTTAGTATAATTTCTATGCACTGGAAGATCTGCTTTTATGATTAAATCTTCAATTTCTTTCATGTATTTGCTGCCACTGGTTGAGGCAATTAGAATCCCTCCGGGCTTAATAATACGGGCTATTTCTTTTATCGCTTTTTCCAAATCAGGAACGAGGTAAAGCAATCCATTTGCAATCACCGCATCGAAATTTGCATCCGCATACGGTATGTTTTGCACATTTATCAATTGAAAATTAAACAGGTGGTCTACTTCTCTAATGTTTTCCCTTGTTTTATCTAACATCTCTTGAGAAAAGTCTGACAATGTAATGTTCCAATGCTTCTAAATTTTTTCTTGATTATTGAGCCACAGTGGCCCCAAACCAGAACCAAGCTCCAAAATTTTGCACTTTGTGGGAAAATTAAAATGATCAAACACCCATTTATACCAATCATATTTATTGGTGCTAAATTTTTCGTGCAAAACTCTTCGCTTAGCAAAATTAGAAGGATTTTTGTATTGCTGCTCAACAAATATTCCTTGATTTATTTTTTTGCTCATATTTTAATTTAGATTTTTACAACTTTATCTTACCACAAAAAGTTCTATCATTCTACTTGGGTATAAAAAATAATCCTATTAATAATAAATTTAATTTTTTCTGCTCTGTAGGAGCAGAAAAAACACCTTGTTCCCCCTCTTTAAATAAATAAAAAATCAAATTTTCGCCTTAGTTTAACGCATTAAACTTTGAAATTTATGCTAAGATAAAAAATTCATTTCGTACAATGTTTAGTTGTATCTGAAGTTTCTATTTTTCTTCCTTATTAATAATTATAAA